>JANMJC010000340.1:0-6082 GCA_031371185.1 Paracoccaceae bacterium
GGTGGGCTTGAAGCCCGATACCGACCCGCGCCCGGTGGTGAACACGATCAGGTTGGCCCCGCCCGCGATCTGGCCGGTGACCGAGCAGGGGTCGTAGCCGGGGGTGTCCATATAGGTGAAGCCGCGTTCGGTCACGGGTTCGGCGAATTTGTAAACCTGGGTCAGGGGCGCGGTGCCACCCTTGGCCACCGCCCCGAGCGACTTTTCCAGGATCGTCGTCAGCCCGCCCTTCTTGTTGCCGGGCGAGGGGTTGTTGTCCATCTCGCCCCCCCACCGGGCTGTGTAATTCTCCCACCAGGTGATGCGCTCGACGATTTTTTCGCCAACCTCGCGGCTGACGGCGCGGCGGGTCAAGAGATGCTCGGCGCCGTAGATTTCGGGCGTCTCCGACAGGATCGTGGTGCCGCCATGCGCGACCAGCAGATCCGACGCATGGCCAAGGGCCGGGTTGGCGGTGATCCCGGAATAGCCGTCCGACCCGCCGCACTGCATGCCGACCATCAGGTGGTGCAGTCCCGCCGGCTGGCGCGACACCTTGTTGGCCTCCACGCCCATGTCCTTCAACGCCTCCAGCCCGCGTTCGATGGATCGCCGGGTGCCGCCCGATTGCTGAATGGTCATGTAGCGGAAATTCCCGTCACCGCGCAGTCGGGCCTTTCCGATCAGATCGGGCACCTGCATGACCTCGCAACCCAGTCCCACCAACAGGATGCCGGCAAAATTGGGGTTGCGGGCATAGCCCTGCAAGGTGCGGTACAAGGTGTCATAGCCTTCGTCCTTGCCCGACATGCCGCAGCCCGTGCCATGCACGATCGGCACCACCCCATCGACATTCGGCAAATGGTCCAGAAAGCCATCCTTTTCGGCGGCCTCCGCGATGAACCGCGCCACCGACCCCGAACAGTTGACCGAGGTCAGCACCCCCAGATAGTTGCGGGTGCCGACCTGACCGTCGGCGCGGGCATAGCCCATAAACTGGCGTCCGGGGTCGGCCTTGGGCTGCGGGTTGCGTTCCGAGGCAAAGGCATAGTCAAGATCGTGGCCCCCCATGCCCAGATTGTGGCTGTGGACATGCGCGCCTGTCGCGATGTCTTCGGTCGCGATGCCGATGATCTGGCCGTAGCGGATGACATTCTGGCCCATTGCAATGGCCCGGGCCGCCATCTTGTGGCCCCGCGGCACCGGGCCGGGCAGCGCAAGGCCCAAGGTGTCGGGCCGCGCGCCTGCGGGCAGATCGGCAAGGGCGATCAGGACGTTGTCCGCAGGGTGCAGGCGGATCGCAGGGGATGACATCAGGCTCTCCTTGACATTGCGCGGTCCCCTGCGCCTTGTGCCCGGGCCGAGCTTGAACTGGCGGCGAACCCCAGCTAACATGTTAGTATGGTACAGACCGAGGCCGCCCCCCTGCAAGAGGGCTTCTTGACCGAAGCCCGTCTGAAACCGCTTTCCGCGTTTTCGGGGTCCTTGGCGCAGCGGGTCCATGCCTGCCTGAAAGACGCCATTCTGGACCTTGTCTATGGTCCCGGGCAGTCGCTGCGCAAACCGCAGATCTGCGCCGCTTTGGGCGTGTCACGCAGTCCGGTCGCCGAGGCGATTGCCCGGTTGCAGGCCGAACATCTGGTCACGGTAGTGCCGCAGGCCGGCACCTATGTGGCCCGTCTGTCAATGCAAGAGGTGCGCGAGGGCGCGTTCCTGCGTCAGGCGCTGGAATTGGCGGCAATCGAGCGGGTCGCCGAAACCATCACCGAGCCGCAACTGGTGGAACTGCGCCGCAACCTGCGGCTTCAGGCCGCTCATCTTGCCGACCATGATTTCAACGGCTTTTATCAGACCGACGCCGCGATGCACGAATTGATCCTGTCGTTCACCGGGTTTCAGCGCCTGTCGCGGCTGGCCGAAATCTCGTGGGTGCATGTCAATCGGGCGCGGCGGCTGATCCTGCCCAGCCCCGGTCGGGTGGAACAGACGCTGGCCGAACATCAGGCGATTCTGGCGGCCCTTGAGGCCCGCGACCCCTTGGCCGCGCGTGAGGCGACGGAGGTGCATCTGGGGCAGGTTCTGATCGCATTGGAACCCATCGCCGCCGCCCAGCCCGACCTTTTTGACCCGGATTGACCGATGAAGACCGATCTGAAATTTGCCGCCCGCCTGAACGCCTTCAAGCACGGGTTGCCCGGGAAACCGGGGCTGGACGCGGTTCTGGCGCGCGTGGCCCTTGTGCCGGGGATGGGGGCCGCCGACCTGAATTATCCCGACCATCTGGCGGGGCTGACGCCTGTGCAGGCCCGCGCCCTGCTGGACCGGCACGGCATCGGCCTGAACGGACTGGCGATGCGCTACTATACCGATCCCGGCTATCGGCTTGGCGCCTTCACCAACCCCGACGCGCGGGTGCGGCGCGCGGCCATCGACGAGACCCGGCGCGGTCTGGACGCGCTGGCCGAAATGGGGGGCAGTCTGATGACCCTGTGGATGGGGCAGGACGGCGTCGATTATTCGTTTCAGGGCGACTATGACCGGATGTGGGACGATACGGTAGCCGCCATCGCCGAACTGGCCGATCACAACCGCGCGCTTGATCTGTCGATCGAATACAAGCCGAACGAGCCGCGCGCCTTCGCGCTGATGCCCGATCTTGCGACCACGCTTCTGGCGCTGGACGAGATCGCCAGACCGAATACCGGGGTCACGCTGGACTTTTGCCACCTGCTGTTCGCGCAAGAGATCCCGGCGCGCTCGGCCCGGTTGGCGGCGCGGCGCTCGCGCATTCTGGGCATCCACCTGAACGACGGCTATGGCAAGCGCGACAACGGGTTGATGGTCGGCTCGGTTCATCCGGTGCAGACGGTCGAGTTGTTCGTGGAAATGATCCGGCAGGGCCCGGTCGGGACGATCTATTTCGACACATTTCCCGACCATTCCGGGCTGGACCCGGGGGCCGAGGCGACCCAGAACATCGCCATGACCCGGCGGCTGTGGGCCATTGCGGAAACCCTGTCGCAAGACCCCGATCTGGCGCGGGCCATGGCGCGCCAGGACGCCGCCGCCAGTCTTCAGGTCGTCGCAAGCGCGCTGTACGCCCGATGATTCTGGTCTGCGGCGCCCTGCATCTGGATGTGATCGTCACGGCGCCGCGCTTGCCCGCGCTGGATGAAACGCTGGTCGGACAGGGGGTGCGCTATGCCTTGGGCGGCAAGGGCGGCAATCAGGCCATCGCGGCGGCCCGGTTGGGGGCAAGGGTTGCCATGGCCGGGCGCGTCGGTTCGGATGGGTTTGGCGCGCAACTTTTGGCGGCCCTGTCTGGGGCCGGGGTGGCGACCGGGGCCATCACCACCGGACCGGGTGCATCGGGCAT
Organism: Paracoccaceae bacterium; assembly: GCA_031371185.1. Lineage (GTDB taxonomy): Bacteria > Pseudomonadota > Alphaproteobacteria > Rhodobacterales > Rhodobacteraceae > CAIYZT01. The sequence goes on from JANMJC010000340.1 coordinate 3,356, forward strand.
GTCGGTGGCCATCGTGCAGGAAGGCGGCGAATACGGCGCGGTGATCGTGTCGGCGGAAAACCTGAACCTTTCCGCGCAAGATGTGGAAATCCCTGAGGAAACCTGCACCCTGATCTTGCAGAACGAGGTGCCGGAAGCGGTCAATGTCGCCCTTGCCGCGCGGGCTCGCGCCGCCGGTATCAGGGTGATCCTGAACGGGGCCCCCGCCCGTGACCTGCCCCGCGAGCTTTTGAATGCCACCGACCTTCTGGTGGTGAACCGGGGCGAAGGTCAGGCGCTTTTGGGCGAAACGCTGCCGCCTGAACCGACGGTGGCGGCACTGGCGCAGTGCGGTCCGCGCGCGGTGATCCTGACGCTTGGGGCCGAAGGGCTGATGCTGTCCGAAACTGGCCAGACCCGGACCATGCCCGCGCACCGGGTGAAGATGATTTCCGCCCATGGCGCGGGTGATGCCTTTATCGGGGCCCTTGCCGCCGAATGGGATCGCGGCACCGCGCTGTGGGATGCCGCCCGCTTCGGGTCGGCGGCCGCCGCGCTGCATGTCGCCACACCGCCCGAACAGCGCGAGAAGATCACCGAAGCGCAGGTGCGCGCCATGCTGGGCTGATCAGCCCCTCGCCAGCGCTTTTTGGCCCTATCCCGTCACGTCGTCGCCGCGGATCAACCCCTGATCGTGCAAGTCCGCCCACAGGTCGGCGGGAATGACCGCGGCCTCGGCCCGGGCGTTGGCCTGAACCTCGGCCTGGGTCTGCGCGCCCGGAATGACCGAAACCACCGCCGGATGACGCAGCGGAAACTGAAAGGCCGCATCGACCAGCCGCACCCCATGGTCCGCGCAGACCGCTTCGATCCGCTCCACGCGCCGCAGAACCCAAGCCGGGGCGGGCTCGTAGTTGTAAAAGGCGCGCCCCGCAGCCCGGTCCGCAGCGGACATTGCCAGAACGCCGGAATTGTACGGCCCGCCCACGATGACACCGATGCCGCGCTTGCGGGCCAGAGGAAGGAAGCTGTCCTGCGCCTCCTGCTCCAGAAGGGTGTAGCGCCCGGCCAGCAGGAACAGGTCGAAATCGCCACGCTCGGTCAGCCACTGGCAGGGCTGCCATTCGTTGACGCCTGCCCCAAAGGCCCGGATCACGCCCTGATCGCGCAGCGCCACCAGCGCGTGGTAGCCGCCGTCCATGAAGGCGCCCAGATGGGCCGCCAGCGCGGCCGCAGAGCCGTGGGTGTAAAGGTCAAGGTCATGGGCATAAACCACATCGACCCGGTCAACTCCCAACCTCTCCAGGCTGAATTCGAGCGACCGCATCACCCCGTCATAGGAATAGTCGTAGATCTGGGTGCGGGCGGGCACGTCAAAGAACTTGCCAAGGGCGATGCGATCCTCTCCCTTGGCACAGGCGCGCAGCACCCGGCCAATCTTGGTCGCCAGCACATAGTCGGCGCGCGGTTTGGCCCGCAGAAACGGGTTAAGCCGGGTTTCCGACAGGCCCAGCCCATACAGCGGCGCTGTGTCGAAATGGCGCAGGCCCGCGTCCCAGGCGGCATCAAGGGCGGACCGCGCGACATCTTCGGAAATGGCGCGGTACAGATTGCCGAGGGGGGCCGTGCCAAAGCCCAATTCGGTAAAGGCAAGCGCGCCCTTGCCGCCACGGTCCCAGATTCGCGTTTTCAAGTCGCCCCCTCCTGCGTCCGCCCGACGCGCGATTTTCGAACGGGGCGGGAAAACCGTTTCCCTCTTTTCCCCGCTTTGATCTAACATGCTAGTATGAGTTTCGGGGTCTTGACCAGATCCAGGCAGGGGCGGTGGCGGATGGGGAATTTCAGCAGGGTTTTCGGCACGGGCAAGCCGGTGATCGCGATGGTGCATCTTGGCGCCCTTCCGGGGGCCCCTTTGTACGATGCGGGGGCGGGGCTGGCCGGTCTTCTGGCGGGGGCGCGGGCGGATCTGCGGGCGTTGCAGGCGGCAGGGTTCGACGCGGTGATGTTCGGCAATGAAAATGACCGGCCTTACGAATTCGCGGTCGATGCGGCCTCGACTGCGACCATGGCCTGTCTGATCGGCCAGTTGCGCGACGAGATCACCGTGCCCTTCGGCGTCAACGTTCTGTGGGACCCGATGTCGACCATCGCCCTTGCCGCCGCCACGGGTGCCCGGTTCGTGCGCGAGATCTTCACCGGCAGCTATGCCAGCGACATGGGCAACTGGACGCCCGACGCCGGGGCCGCGATGCGCTATCGCAACCGGCTGGGGCGGTCCGATCTGGCGATGCTGTACAACGTGTCGGCCGAGTTTGCCGACAGCCTTGACCGTCGCCCGCTGGCCGACCGCGCCCGCTCGGCGGTGTTCTCGTCGATCCCGGATGCGGTGCTGGTGTCGGGCCAGATCACCGGCGAGGCGGCGGCGATGGGCGACCTTGAGGCGGTCAAGCGGGTGCTGCCCGACACGCCGGTTCTGGCCAACACCGGCGTGCGGCATGACACCATCGGCGTCGTGCTGCGGGTGGCGGACGGCTGCGTGGTGGTATCGGCGCTGAAGGTGGATGGCAAGACCTGGAACGCGGTCGACCCCGACCGCGCCGCCGATTTCATGGCGCGGGCCCGGGCGGCAAGGGGAGGGCGCTGATGGACCGCCTGCGCGCCGACGTGATGGCGCTGATGATGATTCCCGGCCTGTCGGGCCATGAAGAGCCGGTCACGCTGTGGCTGCGTCAGGCCCTGAGCGACGAG
>JANMJC010000347.1:0-1948 GCA_031371185.1 Paracoccaceae bacterium
GCCAAGGCCGCCCGCGCCGCCTCGGTGGCATAGCCCTTGCCCTGAGCCTGCGGCGCAAACCAGTAGCCCAACGCGCGGCCCTCAAGCCCAACGATGCCCACGAATCCCTGCACATCGCAGACGGCATAGGTGTGGCCTGCGACGGCATATCCGTCTTGGAACTGGCGGTAATCTGTCGCGTTGTAGGGATAAGGCACGACCGCCAGCCAGCCCGACACCGCGATGTCGTTCAAGGCGGCAACGACGGCCGCTTCATCCTGGGGACCAACGGGGCGCAGGGTAAGCCGCGCCGTTTCAAGCTCGGCGCGGGTCATGGCATCCCCTCAGTCGAGCTTGCAGACATAAGTCCAGGTTGGCACGCGGGAGTTGCGCGCCACCGAAAAGCTTTCGGCATCACCCAGATATTCGAAGCCGCAATTGGTCAGAACTCGGGCCGACCCGGGATTGTCCTGAAACACCTCCGCAAAGATCGTGCGGTTGTGCTGCGGGTTTGCGGCAACCAAGGCACGCACCGCTTCAGACGCCAAGCCGGTATTCCAGAACGCTGGGGCAACCCAATAGCCGATCTCGGATTGGCACCCCGTTTTCTGGTTGCTTTCCATGCGCTTCAGACTGATGACGCCCAGAACTTCGGCCAAGGCCGAGGCGGACCCGTCCATGACCCATACATCCTCGTCGCCCTTGCCCGACATGGCACGCGCCACAAAGGCCTCCGCCGCACCCGGCGGCAGGGGGTGGGGGATCGACCGCGTGCCCGATGCGACCCGCTTGTCTCCCGCATACATCGCAAACAATCCCGCATCCGACTTGCGCACGGGACGCAAGATGAAGCGTCCGGCCGTGATATGGCCGTGCGGTAAAGCTATCGTCTCCAAGATCATGGCTCCCTCCTCGAAGCGCATGTGGGTCCGGACCCATCCTGCTCCAGATGTCTGTCGTCCCGGCCCAAAACGGATAAGGGGACCAGCCTTTCAGCCGATCCCCCATACACTTGAATTGTAAAGGTTCGGCTACTCGGCTGCCTCGGCGACCGGCAGGACCGAAATGAAGGTGCGACCTTTCAGGCCCTTTTTAAAGGTCACATGACCCACGGTCGTCGAAAAGATCGTGTGATCGGTGCCCATTCCGACACCGGTGCCCGGGAACCAGGTGGTCCCGCGCTGACGGACGATGATATTGCCCGGGATGCAGGCCTGACCGCCGTACAGCTTGACGCCCAAGCGGCGCCCCGCCGAGTCACGACCGTTGCGGGATGAACCGCCTGCTTTTTTGTGTGCCATGGTAGATTACTCCGCGCTAGCCGCGGCCTTGACGGCGCGCTTGGGTTTTGCAGGGACAGCCACCGGCGCCGGAGCGGCGTCGGTGTTATGGGCGGCGCGGCGCGCATGGGCAGTGCCGATGGCAGCCATGACGCCCGTAGTTTCAGCACCCGAGGCCAGCACCTCGGTCACGCGAACCAGCGTCAGTTGCTGACGGTGGCCCTTGGTGCGCTGCGAGCTGTGCTTGCGGCGGCGCTTGACGAAGTGGATGGTCTTTTCGCCCTTGATCTGGTCGATGACTTCGGCCTGAACCGCAGCACCAGCCACCATCGGGGCACCAATGGTCACGGTCTCGCCGCCAACCATCAGAATGTCATTGAACTGGATCTTGTCACCAGCAATGGCGCCCAGCTTTTCAACGCGCAGAATGTCACCCGCCTGCACCTTGTACTGCTTGCCACCGGTCTTGAGGACCGCAAACATGGTCTTTCCTTTTCCTCGCTCCGCGTTCCTCGGCCCCTTGCGGCGTCAGTGGGTTGCCCCGCCTTCGAACAGCGCGCCCCCAAGGGGCGGTATGAATATAGAATCCCGGCAGACCTCACGGCCTTCCGGGATGGCGCATATGGACTGGAACGGCCCGCCCTGTCAAGCCGCCCCTATTGCCGATTTTTGTCTTGCGCTGGCGCTGC
>JANMJC010000374.1:0-9046 GCA_031371185.1 Paracoccaceae bacterium
GGCCATCAGGGCCCGGCCGAGCCCGCATCCCCGGGCACCGGGGGCCAGAATGATCGTGTGCTCCATGCAGGTGGCATAGCCGAGCCCGCCGCGAAACTGGCTGTAGGTGGCAAAGCCTACAACCTCTGCGCCGACCTCGGCCACAACATATCCGTGCCGCGCGGCCTGCCGGTCACGGATCATCGCGGCCACCTCGGCCGCCGTCTTTTCGACCGGGTTGAAGGTGACGGCGGTGTCGCGGATCTGGGGGTTCCAGAAGGCGCAGATCGCTTCGGCATCCACGGGCAGAGCGTCCCGGATCAGCCCAGCCACAGCGCGCCCCCCGGACCGTCGAACCGCGCCGCCATGTGTTTTTGCGGGCCCTGCGTGATCGAAACGCGCGGGTCTTGCAGCACCCGGTTCAGAGCCTGTTGCAACTCATCCGCATGGGGATGGGCGATCTCCAGCCGCGTCAGCCGCAGCCCGCTGTCGGGCAGGGCCTGCGTCGGATGGGCCGGGCCCTGCCATTCGATCAGCGCGGGAAAGCAGCCCTCAAAGGGCAGTTGGCCATTTTCGGGCACCGCCATGCGCCAGCGAAAGGGGCCGCGCTCCAGTTGCAGGGGCGCGCCCATGCCGGGCGGGCACAGCGCCAATGCCTCGTCCAGATCGTCGCAGCGCACCACCCAGTTCGTCAGCCGCAGAGGATGGTCAAAGCGGTCAAGATCGAACCAGCGCGCCCGGCCCACCGGAGCCGCATCGGGGTCGATGGCAATCACTTCAAGATAAAGGTCGCCCAACCCCAACAGCCGGTTGTGGGTGCCCATGGTCGGGTGCTTTCCGCCGCCCGCAAAAGCCCGGTCCAGCCCCCGCTCGGCCAGAGCCACGCCTTCCGACAGGACTTTCGCGGAAAAGGCAAGGTGATCAAGGCTTTGCAATTCGTACCCCTTGCGCCCACCGCGCCCTATCCGGCCCTCAGCCGCACGTCCGTCGTGGCCTTCAACGCCAGGGCAAAGGCCGCGAAACGCGCCTGCGCCACCTCGCCGAACAGGCCGGCGCCAAATTCGGTCAGTTCCAGCGTCAACACCCGCTTTTTCGGCGCCCAGACCAGATTTGCGGCCAGACTGGGGTCGCCCACCGCGAACATCGCGCCAAACCGCATCGCCTTGCCCAGCATTTCGGCGTCCTGCAGATCGTCATCCGACAGCAGACGGAACAAGGGTTCCAACCGAGAGCCGGATCGGCTGTTCTTGTAGCGGTGCAACAACGCCAGCCCCAGAAACACCCGGCCCGGATGATCCAGCCCGCCCAGATTGGCGCGGGTCGCGTTGTCAAAACAGGCCTCGGCGCGGTAGTCGGGATGGGCGCGCCAGGTGGTGTCGTGCAACAGGCAGGCGGCCTTGACCAGCCGCAGCCGTTCGGGTGTTACGCCCTTGAAGATCGGCAACAGGAATTCGAACAGTTTCTTGCCAAAACCCGGGATGCGCGACGAGGTCTGTTCGGCCATCCGCGCCGCCTCGATCAGGGGATCGCGGGCGCGCAGGCGTTCGGGCATCTGTTCAAACAGCAGCCCCTCGCGAATGCCGTAAGCCGACACGTCGATCTCGGCAGGTTTCAGCACACGGATCATCTCGCGCAGAACCTCGCAGGCCAGCGGCACCAGTTCCATCCGTTCCACGCTGGTTCCGGTGCGCGCCCGCAACAGGGCCGGATCCGACGCCGCAATCCAGTCAAGCGTGTCAAGCAGGGCCTTTGGCTGCATCCTGTATTCATGCAGCACGGTCAGCGGATAATTCCGCCGCTCCATGTCCAGCCTTGCGATGACCCGCCACGACCCGCCGACAAGATAAATCCGCTCGCCCTCGGATTTGATCTGGGTCTGGGCCTCTTTCAGCACGCGGTCGATATGGGCGCCGCGCTTTTTCACATCCTCGGACACCTGCAACAGCCGGAAGGGCCCCAGGGCCGTCGACACCCTTTTGCCGACGCGGCCCTCGCCGATGCGGGCCAGTTCCATCGAATTGCCGCCCATGTCGCAGACCACGCCCTTGGCATCGGGCCAGCCCAGCAGCACCCCCTGCGCCGACAGCCGGGCCTCTTCGTCGCCGTCCACGACCCACATTTTCAGGCCGGTTTCCTTCAGGACCACAGCCTGAAACTCGGGCCCGTCCACCGCCTCGCGCATGGCGGCCGTCGCGACCACGTTCAACGGTTCAATCGCCATGCCGCGTGCCAGAAGCGAAAAACGTTTCAGCGCCCCCAGGGCCCGCACCCGGCCTTCGGGGTTCAGCCGCCCGGTTTCGGCCAGTCCCTTGCCCAGACCGCACATGATCTTTTCGTTGTAAAAATAGGCCGGGCTGCGCGCGGCGCCGTCGAAGACCACCATCCGCACCGAGTTTGACCCGACATCCACCACCCCGACGCGCGACAGGGCGCGCGCCGAGGGGTCGTCGAAAAGCGGGCGCCCGAAATGGCCCCAATCATCCTCGGTTTCGGCTCCCGAAGGGGTCGGTCCGGTCACTTTCGCCATGGCAGAAACCTCGGCAGCATCGGTCATCGCCGTCTTCCTTTTTCTGGCAGTCCCCTCAGGTCAGGCGCTGCACATCCTTGGCCCCCACCCTGCCGCGGCCCGACAGCGAAGGGTTGTCCATGAAGTATCGGTGACAACTAAAGACTTTCTCGGGCGGACGCGAGGTGTCACGCGTATAGCTGCCGTCCGGCGCCAGTACCCAGCTTTGCGCCACGTCCGCCATGTTGGCCGCCATGATCTGGCCCACGATCTGGGCGCGCACGGTGGGGTTGTGAACCTCGACCAGGGTTTCGACCCGGCGCGTCAGGTTGCGGCCCATCCAGTCGGCCGACGACAGGAACACCCGCGCCTTGTCGGAACTGACCCCGCCGCCCGACCCGAAGACCACGATCCGGCTGTGTTCCAGAAACCGCCCGACCACGGATTTGACCCGGATGTTTTCCGACAATCCGGCGATCCCGGGACGCAAACCGCAGATCCCGCGCACCACCATCGAGATTTTCACCCCCGCGTTCGACGCCGCATAAAGCGCGTCGATCACGTCGGGTTCAACAACGGAATTCATCTTGATCCAGATCTCGGCTTTCCGACCGGCGCGGGCGTGGTCGGCCTCGGCCTTGATCAGGTCCAGCAACCGAGACTTGAGGCTGATCGGGGCAATCGCCAGATTTTCCAGATTTTCGGGCTGGGCATAGCCAGACAGGAAATTGAACACCTTGGTGGCATCGCGGCCCAAGGCCGGGTCGCAGGTGAAAAACGAAAGGTCGGTGTAGATGCGGGCGGTGATCGGGTGGTAATTGCCGGTGCCGTAATGGGTGTAGGTCACCAGATTTTCGCCCTCGCGCCGCACAACGGTGCTGATTTTCGCGTGGGTTTTCAGATGCATGAAGCCGTAGACTACATGGGCCCCCGCGCGTTCCAGCCGCCGTGACTGACGGATGTTGGCGGCCTCGTCGAACCGTGCTTTCAACTCGACAAGGGCTGTCACCGACTTGCCCGCCTCGGCCGCCTCGCACAGGGCCTGCACGATGGGACTGTCGTGGCTGGTGCGGTACAGGGTCTGCTTGATGGCCAGAACATCGGGGTCGGTGGCGGCCTGCTGCAGGAACCGGATCACCATGTCAAAGGTCTCGTAGGGGTGATGCAGCAGCAGGTCCTTCTGGCGGATCGCGGCAAACATGTCGCCGTCATGGTCCTGCACCCGTTCGGGCACGCGCGGAGAGAAGGGCGGCCACAGCAGGTCCGGGCGCGACGGCAGCACCAGTTCCTTGAGATCGCTTATGCCCAGAACGCCGCGCACTTCCACCACCTCGTCTTCGGTCACGCCCAATTCGTCCATGATGGTGGCGCGCAGATCGGCGGGGGCGTTCGCAGAGAGTTTCAGGCGGATCACCTCGCCGCGCCGCCGCCGCTTCAACGCGGTCTCAAACTCGCGCACCAGATCTTCGGCCTCGTCCTCGACCTCAAGATCGCTGTCGCGCAACACCCGGAACAGGCAATGGCCGCGGTCGACATAGCCCGGGAACAGCCGGTTCAGATGGATCAGCAACAGCTCTTCCAGGGGCAGAAAGCGCGCCTCTCCCGGTTTGCCGGGCAAGGGGATAAAGCGTTGAATCTGCTGGGGGATCGGCAGCAGGGCTTTCAGCGGACGGCTGTCGGTCAGCCGCTCCAGTTCCAGAGCCAGGGAAAAGCCGTTGTTGGGGATGAAGGGAAAGGGATGCGCGGGGTCGATCGCCAGCGGCGAAAGCACCGGAAAAACCTTGTTCACGAAGTGATCGGACAGGAATTTCAGATCGCGCGAGGTCAGCTTGGCGCGGGAACACAGGGTGATCCCCTTGTCCTCCATCAGCTTGCGCAGCTTGGTGAACACCGCCTGCTGGGCCTGCATCAGGCGCCGCGCGTCGGCATTGACCAGATCCAGCATCTCGGCCGGATTGCGCCCGTCCTCGGACAAAACCGCATTGCCCGACCGCGCCAGCGCGCGCAGTCCCGCCACCCGCACGGTGTAAAACTCGTCCAGATTGTTGCCCGAGATCGACAGGAACCGCAGCCGTTCCAGCAAGGGCACCTCGTCATGGGTGGCCTCTTCCAGCACGCGCCAGTTGAAGGCCAGCCAGGACAGTTCACGGTTGAAGAACCGGTGCGGCGAATGGAGATCGCCCTGTTCCAGCGGAACCGAAGCGGGAAAGTCGGGTTTCAGGAAATTTGCTTCTGGCATGGGGGGCTTATCTGGGCGGAAGATGACGGTTTCGTGTCAGTCTTTCACCGAATGCCCCGCAGTGTCCAGAAAATCGGCGGGATTGTCAAAGGAGGGATCGGGCAGGTCGGTGCCCAGAACTTCGGCTGCCATGGCGCGGCTGATCGGTTTGCCCTGCGCCAAAGCGCGGGCGTCCAGCAACGCCACGACCCGGCGCGCGGCATCGAAACTGCGTTCGATGCGCGCCACCAGATAGGGGATCAGGTTGGGCTGGACGTGAACCTGCCGGTCGCTGAACAGTTTGACCAGAACCGCCCCCAGCAGGCTGTCGTCGGGGGCCTCCAGACGCGCCAGCGGCATGGCCTGCATCCGGCTTAGCAGATCGGGCAGGCGCAGCCCCCAGTCGCGCGGCGCCGATCCGGCGGTGATCAGCAAGGCCCCCTGCCCCGCCAGATGATTCCACAGGTGAAACAGCGCCTCTTCCAAGGCTGCATTGCCGGCGACTGTCTCGGCGTCTTCGATCACCAAAGCCTGCGGCAAGGGGAACAAGGTGGTCGGGGTCAGTTGCTGACACGCCACCACGCGCGCCTCTGCCGCTTCGGCCCAAAGATGCGCCAGATGGCTTTTGCCCGATCCGGCAGGCCCGACCAGAAGCATGCGGCCTGCGGGCCAGGACCCGCCCATGATCTGGGCATGCGCAATCGCGTTGGAGCCGGCCACGAAATAGCTGTCGGCGCAAAAGGTCTGAACCGGGGGCAGATCAAAGGTCAACTGGCGGCTCACGCCTGATCCTCGTCTTCGGGGATCCGGCCGGTGACGCCGACGTACAGAAGGCTGCCCTGATACTGGCCAAAGGCAAAGCGCGCCAGAACGCCCATGGCAGCGGCCACCGGGACCGCGACCAGCAATCCGACAAAGCCGAAGAGCGAGCCGAAGACCGACAGGGCGAACATCAGCCAGACCGGATGCAGGCCCACCGACTTGCCGACCAGACGCGGCGTCAGGATGTTGCCTTCCAGAAACTGGCCGAGGGCGAAGATGCCCGCGACGATGCCGATCGAAACCCAGTCGCCCCAGAACTGGAACAGCGCCAAGCCAAGGGCAAGCGCCCCGCCAAACACCGCGCCGATATAGGGAATGAAGGTGATGGCCCCGGCGACCGCCCCGACCACCAGACCGAACTGCAATCCCGCCGCCATTAGACCCACCGAATAGAACGCCCCCATCGCCAGACAGACCGACAATTGCCCGCGCACGAAGGCAGCCAGGGCGCAATCAACCTCGTCGGCCAGTCTGCGCACCACCGGCGCATGATCGCGCGGCACCATCTGGTCCAGACGGGCGACCATGTGGTCCCAGTCCAGAAGCATGTAAAAGGCCACGACGGGGACGACGACGATGAAGACCAGCGCCGACAACAGCGACAAGGCCGAGGTCAGCACGCCTTGCGCCAAGGCCGCCCCCTTGGCCTGAATGGCCAGCCCGATCTCCGCCAGGGTCTGCCGGATGGTCGAGGTGCTGTCGGTCAGCGCGGGAAACCGCTCGATCAAAAAGCCCTGCAGACGGTGCGCGATCTCGGGGGCCGAGTTGATCAGGGCGGTTGTCTGCGAAATCAGCGTCGGGATCACCGCCAGCACGATCAGCACCACCGCCACGATCGCGCCAAGCGTGATGACCGAGGTCGCCGCCACCCGGCTAAGTCCCACGCGCTCCAGCCGGTCGGCGATCGGGTCAAGGAAATAGGCCAAGGCCCCGCCGACCAGAAAGGGCAGCATGACCGAACCGAGCGACCACAAGAGCCCGAAGAACACCACCAGGGCGATGCCCCAGTATTTCGCCTGCTCTTTCACCGGAAGTGACATCGGCCCAAGCCCCCTTTTGCTGAACCGACATATCATGCCTGCCGCCGGTCCACGCAAGTCCTCCCTCCCGCCCCAGGACGCGATTCCGCGCGCCTTTGCGCCCGGCGTGGTCAAACGCCGGGCAAAAGCGGCGGCCTGAACCCCGAAACCCCAAGCCTGGTTGCGGGTTCCCCGCCTTTGGCGGGATCAATGGCGTCCAGCGCCGCCCGACGCCATCCCGTTGGTCAGGATGGCCCGACCCCCCACGCAGGTGCCGGAAACACCCGTTCAAACGGTGGGCATGACCCCGGCATCCCCCTTGCCCCCGCACCTGTTACCGCGCCCATCGCGCCACGCCTGCCCGGACCGGGCGCGAAAGGTCCGCTTCCCTTGCCAGCCCCGGACCAACCCGCTAGGAAAGCGCGACCCCTTAAGCAAAAAGGCCGCCCCATGCGCGTTTCCCGGTATTTCCTGCCCGTCCTGAAAGAAAATCCCGCCGAGGCGCAGATCGTCTCGCACCGTTACATGCTGCGCGCGGGGATGATCAAGCAGCAGGCGGCGGGCATCTATTCGTGGCTGCCGCTGGGGCTGCGGGTGCTGAACCGCATCCAGCAGATCGTGCACGAGGAACAGGCGCGCGCCGGCCACATCCCCCTCTTGATGCCTACCCTGCAACCGGCCGATCTGTGGCGCGAAAGCGGGCGCTATGACGATTACGGTCAGGAAATGCTGCGCATCACCGACCGCCAGAAGCGGGAGTTGCTGTACGGGCCGACCAACGAAGAGATGATCACCGATATCTTCCGCGCCCATGTCAGCAGCTACAAGGACCTGCCGCTGACGCTGTACCACATCCAGTGGAAGTTCCGCGACGAGATGCGGCCACGCTTTGGCGTGATGCGGGGGCGCGAATTTCTGATGAAGGACGGCTACAACTTTGACGTCGACCGCGCCGCGGCCCTGCACGCCTACAACCGCCACATGGTCAGCTATCTTCGGACCTATGAGCGCATGGGTCTGACCGCCATTCCGATGCGCGCCGATTCCGGCCCGATCGGCGGCGAGGACACGCATGAATTTCTGGTGCTGGCCGAAACCGGCGAATCCGAGGTCTACTTTGACTCGGCGGTGACCGAGTTGAAGCTGGGCGCGCGCGCGGTCGATTACGACGATCGCGACGCGGTGGCCGCCGTGTGCCGCGAGTTTACCACGCTGTATGCCCGCACCGACGAGACGCATGACGCGGCCCTGTTCGAGGCCATCCCCGAGGGGCGCCGCAAGGTGGCGCGGGGCATCGAAGTGGGGCAAATCTTCTACTTCGGCACCAAGTATTCCGCGGCCATGGGGGCCACGGTCGTCACCGCCGACGGCTCCAAGGTTCCGGTGGAAATGGGCTCGCATGGCATCGGGGTGTCGCGGCTTCTGGGGGCGATCATCGAAGCCAGCCACGACGACAAGGGCATCATCTGGCCCGAGGGTGTAACCCCCTTCCCGGTGGGCATCGTGAACCTCAAACAGGGCGACGCGGGCACCGACGCGGCCTGCGAGGGCCTGTACAAGGCGCTGGCCGCCAAGGGTCTTGAGGCGCTGTATGATGACCGAGACGAACGCGCGGGCGCGAAGTTCGCCACGATGGATCTGATCGGTCTGCCCTGGCGCATCACCGTGGGCCCGCGCGGTGTGGCCAATGGCGTGGTCGAAGTCACCTCGCGCCGCAACGGGGTCAGCGAAGAAATGCCGGCAGAGGCCGCGGTGACGCGCATCGCAGAGATTTACGCAGGGGTCTGATGGAAACTGTCGCGGCTGGCCTGTACGGACTTGATCTGATCTGTCTGATCGCCTTTCAGTTTCTGAACCGCGACTATCCCCTGGTTTCCCACGCGGTCAGCGATTTCGGCGTGGGCAAGACCGCCCGGCTGTTCAAGGTCTATCTGCTGGCCGGCAGCATCGCGGCCCCCTTGCTGGGCTGGCAGTTCTGGGTGGCGCGCGACCCGGAATATCCGGCCGCCATTGCAGCCTATCTTGGGCTTGTCATGCTGGGCCGCCTGACTTTGGGGCTTTTCCCCAATGATCTGCGCGATGCCCCGCGAACCACGGCGGGACATGTCCACCACGTCGCCACGCTGGTGGCCTTCACCTGTGCCTACATGACCGTGGCCGAAGCCACGCCGCTGCTTGCCGCGACCGTCACCGGACCGCTCGCGACCGCCCTGTTTTGGCTTAAGCACCTGATAAGCATTGATTTCGTTCTTGTCATTCTGACGATCGCGGCCCCGTTTCGGCGGTTTTTCGGACTGACCGAGCGCATCTTCCTTTACGGCACCGCCCTTTGGTTTCTGACCGCATCGCTTGCCTTGCCGCCGGTCTGAAAGGCAAGGCCCGGGCCCGCCCGGTGTCTGCGACATCCCGGCACGACCGGGGCGCTGGAAAGTCTGGCCTGCGACTTTCGGAAACGTCCCCGGGTTTTTCGGGTTGCTTCGCCAGACAGGTCGATGTCGCCAC
>JANMJC010000546.1:0-2983 GCA_031371185.1 Paracoccaceae bacterium
GGGCCCAGCCCTTTGCGGTGGGCATCTTCAGGGTCGGAATGCCTTGCGCTTTTGCAGGCGGGATCTGCGGTTGCAGACCAAGGGCCGCCTCTGCCGGTTCCGCGCCGAAGCGCCGCATCAGGATCATGGTCGCCCCGACCATGGCCACGCCCTTTGCCACCACCTCTGCGATGCCCATCCTGAACCCTCCGGTTGCGAATTGCCGCCACCATAGCGGTTTATGACCCGGGCGAAAGGTCAGAACACCCTCAACCAGGCCCAGATCAGACCCATAAGAACCGGTTGGTGGACCAGATACAGGATCAGGCTGTGTTTGCCGGGCCAGGACAGGGCGCGGGTCAGGCGGGTCTGCGGGCGGGCCAGCCGGGGCCAGAGCGGTGCGAAAAGGCGGCCCGTTCCCACCCCCAACAGAAGGGGGCCGAACCAGGGCAGCAGGGGCTCCAGATCCATCGAGGCGGTCGGCACGGTCTGCAACCCGATCCAGCGCAGGCCCGGGTGGTTCCATTGGGCGATCTGAGGCAGATGGTAAGAGGCGAGCATGAACGCGACCCCGGCAAGCAGGGTCACCGGAGCGGGCAGGCGCAGGAAGGGCAGGGCCAGAAGGCTGCCAAGCGCGATGGAATGCAGGATGCCGAAGAAGATCCATTCCTTCGGGACGGCAAGGTAGGTCGCCGCTGACACAAGCGCCGCAGCCCCGATCAGCTTGACCTCGCGCCGCCAGAAGGCGGGCCAGCGGATACCCGCGCCATGCGCCAGCCACAGGGACAGGCCGGCCAGGAACAGGAACGAGCCGGCCACAAGGCGGGCGTGCCAGTAGAACAGGGCAGTGGCCGTCACCTCGGGCGGCAGAACACCGAAGATCACCAGATCATAGCGGAAATGGAAGGCCACCATGCCGATCAGGGCCAGGGTGCGGGCAACGTCGATCAGGGCAAGGCGCTTGGACGCTTGTACAGGCATTGGCGCTGCAACCGGGGGGCCAGCCCCCCGACCCCCCCGGGATATTGATCGACAGATGAAGGGTAGTTCAGTTTGTCCGGGGGGCCAAGGGGCGTCGGGGCCCGGGCGCAGGCGGCGCTCAGGCGGCGATCAGGGCATCGGCCATGGCGTGGTTGCGGTCGCGGTGGCCGGATTCGTCGGCACGGATCACGACGACGACATCGCGCAGGGTGGAGCCTTGAGGCAGATGCCAATAGTCCAGCGCCAGTTGCGGGGCGGGCTGGTCGGGCACCCGGCCCGCGTCAATCTCGGCCAGATACTGGGTATAGCTGACCACCGCCTCTTCTTCGAGATAGCCCACGACCCGGTGCGCGGCGCGCGGGGCCAGAAGGTACAGGAAGAAGTAGAAATTGTAGAAGATCGCCTGCCCGACCATGATGATCACCCGTTCCAGCCGCGACGGTTGCGCGACCTGGATGAAGGTCATCAGATGCATGCGCTCATTCTCGGCCTCGTCCAGCAACTCGCGGATCCAGCCGTGATCATCGCGGATCTGGCGCAGCGCCTTGAGGTGCTGCAACAGCCCGCCCACCATCCCCGGCACTGCGGCAATGGTTTCAAGCACGACGGCGCGGTGACCGTAGCGCTTGGAAAAGAAGGCGTCGGCAAAGACACGCAGGAATTTCACGAAGGCAAGCGCCAGCCGGTCGGAAAGGCCCTGTGGTTGATGATGGGCGGTCAGATTGACGGAGGCGTCAGGCGGGTCGCGGGCGATGTCCATGATATGTCCTCGGTGGATGTTTCGCTGCCCGGGATATGGGGACACCGCGAGGTCATTTCACGGCCCCGCGCCTGCGGCATGGGCGCGCAGTTCCATGGCAAAAGCGCGGCCCCGTCAAAGCGCCGCCCGGGACCCGTTCGCAAGGGCGCCCTAGCGGTGCCGGATGTCGACATAGGCGCGCTTGGGGGAGCCCACATACAACTGGCGCGGGCGGCCGATCTTCTGGTTCTTTTCGGCGATCATCTCTTTCCACTGCGAAATCCAGCCGACGGTGCGCGCGATGGCAAAGATCGGGGTGAACATCGAGGTCGGGAATCCCATCGCATCCAGAATGATGCCCGAGTAGAAGTCGACATTGGGATACAGCTTTTTCGAAATGAAATACTCATCCTGCAGCGCGATCCGCTCAAGCTCTTTGGCGACCTGAAGCGTGGGGTTGTTGTGAATGCCCAGAAGGTCAAGCACCTCGTCCGCGGATTCCTTCAGAACCGTCGCCCGTGGGTCGAAGTTCTTGTAGACCCGGTGGCCAAAGCCCATCAGGCGGAAGCCCGAATTCTTGTCCTTCGCGCGGGCGATGTATTCGGGGATGCGGTCAACCGTGCCGATTTCGCGCAGCATTTCAAGGCAGGCCTGATTGGCACCGCCATGGGCCGGCCCCCAGAGGCAGGCAATACCGGCCGCGATGCAGGCAAAGGGATTGGCGCCCGACGACCCCGCCAGACGCACCGTGGAGGTCGAGGCGTTCTGTTCGTGGTCGGCGTGCAGCATCATGATGCGGTCCAGCGCCTTTTCCAGCACCGGGTTCACGACATAGTCTTCGGCCGGGACGGCAAAACACATGTTCAGAAAGTTGCCGGCATAGGAAAACGCGTTCTTCGGGTAGACAAAGGGCTGCCCGACCGAATACTTGAACGCCATCGCCGCAATGGTCGGCAGTTTGGCGATCATGCGGATCGAGGCGACCTCGCGCTGCCAGGGGTCGTCGATGTTCAGACTGTCGTGGTAAAAGGCCGACATCGCGCCGACCACGCCCACCATGGTGGCCATCGGATGCGCGTCGCGGCGAAAACCCCGGAAGAAGTTGTGCATCTGTTCGTGCACCATCGTGTGACGCGTCACCCGACTGACGAAATCGGCCAGCTGCGCAGTGCTGGGCAGTTCGCCGTACAACAGCAGATAGCACACTTCCAGATAGGTCGACTGCGCCGCCAGTTCCTCGATCGGGTAGCCGCGGTGCAAGAGTTCGCCCTTGTCGCCGTCGAT
>JANMJC010000402.1:0-1944 GCA_031371185.1 Paracoccaceae bacterium
GGGGGCGCTGTCGCCCCGAACGCGCAATGCGCAGGTGGCGTTGTACCAGAACGGTGATGTCGATTATCTGGTGGCGACGGATGCGATTGGCATGGGGTTGAACCTGGACATCAAGCATATCGCCTTTTCATCCATGGCCAAGTTTGATGGCCGCCGGATGCGGGCGCTGTATCCGCAGGAGTTGGGGCAGATCGCGGGTCGGGCGGGGCGGCATATCGAGAACGGCACGTTTGGCGTTACTGGAGAATCGCGGCCCTTTGACCCCGAAGAAATCGAAGCGATCGAGTCTCATAAATTTGAACCGATCCGCAAACTGCAATGGCGCAATGCCCAGCTTGAATTTGGCACGGTAGACCGCCTGATCCGCAGCCTCGAATACCCCACCTCCGACCCATGGCTGTCGCGCGCCCGGGACGCTGATGACGTGATCGCCTTGAAAGCGCTGAGCGCGTTGCCCGAAGTCAAAGACAAATTGAACAGCCCGCAGCGCGTGCAATTGCTGTGGGATGTCTGCCGCGTCCCCGATTTTCGCAACGCGTCAGACAACGAACATCTGACGCTTTTGGCCCGGCTCTATGATTTCTTGACGGGCCGCGGTCTTGCTCAGACGCGAATCCCCTCGGATTGGCTGGCAAAAGCGGTCGAACGTATCGACAAACCGGGCGGCGACATTGACACGATCTCGAAACGACTGGCCTATATTCGCACCTGGACCTATGTTGCGCAGCGAAACGGCTGGGTCGAAGACGAAAGCCATTGGCGCGAGGAAACCCGCGCTGTAGAAGACCGATTGTCAGACGGCCTCCATACCGCGTTGACGAAAAGATTTGTTGACCGGCGCACATCTGTGCTGATGCGGCGGTTGAAGCAGAAGGAGACCCTCGTGGCCGAGGTGAATGACAAAGGCGAAGTGACGGTCGAAGGCGAGTTCGTCGGGCGTCTCGAAGGGTTCCGTTTTCAACAAGACAGCGGGCCGGATGGGGCGACGCTGCGGCAAGCCGCAATGGCAGCGCTGAAACCCGAATTCCATTTGCGGGCGGATCGTTTTTACAACGCGCCCGACACCGAGATGGATTTCACCACGCAGGGGGGCCTGATGTGGGGCACCTTTGCCATCGGCAAGCTGGTCAAAGGGGGCGAAGCCGCCCGCCCGCAGATCGAAGTGTTTGTTGAGGAGGAAGCCGGCACCGACATCGCGGACAAAGTGCGCCGCAGGGCCCAGCACTTCATCGACCGCAAGATTGCAGCGCAGTTTGAGCCGCTGATGGCCATGGCCCGCGACGAGACCCTGCAAGGTCTGGCGCGCGGCTTTGCTTTCCGTCTGGTCGAGGCAATGGGCGTCATTGCCCGTGATCAGGTGGCCAACGAGGTCAAAGAGCTGGATCAGGAATCGCGCTCGGTCCTGCGCAAGCACGGCGTGCGGTTTGGTCAGTTCACGATCTTCTTGCCGCTGCTGCTGAAGCCTGCGGCAACCCGGTTGCGTCTGGTGCTTTGGTCATTGTGGAATGGTTTGCAGGACTTTCCCGAAAGCCCGCCGCCGGGCCTTGTCACCATCCCCAACCTGCCCGAAGTGCCGCGCAGCCACTATACGCTGGCCGGCTATCACCCGTCAGGCGCCCGCGCGATACGCATCGACATGCTGGAGCGTCTTGCTGACTTGTTGCGCGCCAAAGACAGCCGTGCTGGATTTGAAGCGATGCCGGAAATGCTGTCGATCACCGGAATGACGTTGGAACAGTTCGTCGGACTGATGGCGGGCCTTGGGTACAAGGCGGAAAAGGGCGAACGCATCAAGGTCAAGGCCGCTGTGGCCGCACCCGTCGTTGTGGCTCCAACCGAACCTGTGTCGTTGAACCCGGTGCCCGAAGAGGTCTCACTGATCAATCTCGTACCAGAGCCCGCGCCAGTGGCCGATCCGGTTGTCGAGGCCGCACCCGAGATGGA
>JANMJC010000418.1:0-4518 GCA_031371185.1 Paracoccaceae bacterium
GGGGGTTTTTACGCAAGCCAATCTAGGGGCGCGCGGCGTCAAGGGAAAGGGGTGAACGGTTGACCTCTGCGCCAGAAGCGCCGAAAGAGGGTCAGATGCCGACCAAGGAGTGCGCGATGAGCTGGAAAACCCTGGATGATATGGACCTCGCCGGCAAAACCGTGCTGACGCGGGTGGACCTCAACGTGCCGATGGACGGCAGCATTGTGACCGACGCGACGCGCATCGAAAAGATCGTGCCGACGGTGCGCGACCTTTTGGCCAAGGGGGCGCGGGTGGTTCTGCTGGCGCATTTCGGGCGGCCCAAGGGCAAGGTGGTGCCCGAGATGAGCCTGCGTCTGGTGCAGCCGGCACTTGAGACCGCCCTGGGCCGAAGCGTGACCTTTATGGAACGTCCTGATCGCAAGTCGATCGACGCGCTGCCCGGCGATGCGGTGGTTCTGGTGGAAAACACCCGGTTCACGCCCATGGAAGAGGCCAACGACCCGATGATGGCGCAGTTTCTGGCCAGTCTGGGCGACGTCTTTTGCAACGACGCCTTTTCGGCCGCGCACCGGGCCCATGCCTCGACCACGGGGGTGGCCAAACTGTTGCCGTCCTTTGCGGGCCGTCTGATGGCCGAAGAACTGGCGGCCCTAGAGGCCGCCCTGGGCAAGCCCCGGCGCCCGGTGGTGGCGGTCGTGGGTGGGGCCAAGGTGTCGACCAAGCTGGATTTGCTGGGAAATCTGGTCAGCAAGGTCGATCATCTGGTGATCGGCGGCGGCATGGCGAATACCTTTCTGGTCGCCCAAGGGGTCGAGGTGGGCACATCGCTGGCCGAGCGCGAGATGGCGGCGACCGCGCTGGACATTGTGGCCAAGGCCAGGGCGGCGGGGTGCCTTATCCATCTGCCGGTTGACATCGTTGTGGCCCGCGCGTTCAAGGCGGGGGCGGCCAATCAGACTTTGCCGGTGGGCGAATGCCCGGCGGATGCGATGATTCTGGATGCCGGACCGCGGACCGTGGCCGAATTGACCAAGGTGTTTGAAGCCTGCCACACCCTGATCTGGAACGGGCCCCTGGGGGCTTTTGAAATCGAGCCCTTCAACGCGGCAACCTTTGCGGCCGCGCGCGTGGCGGCGGGTCTGACCCGCGCGGGCAAGCTGATTTCGGTGGCGGGCGGTGGCGATACGGTGGCCGCGCTCAATCAGGCCGGGGTGGCGGATGATTTCACCTTCATCTCGACGGCGGGGGGCGCGTTTCTGGAATGGATGGAGGGCAAGGAATTGCCCGGCGTTGCCGCGTTGATGGCCTGATGCCCCCTTACCGACACAGCGAAACCCACCGGAGGCGACCATGGACTGGACCCTGATTACCGGCGCCTCGGAAGGCTTTGGCCGCGAGTTTGCCGATCTTGCGGCTGCCGAGGGCCGACATGTGATCCTGAGCGCGCGACAGGCCGACAAGCTGAAGGCTTTGGCCGCCGATCTGCAAAGCCGGTACCGAATCGAGGTTGCGGTGATCCCTGCCGATCTGTCGCAGCCTGGCGAGGCCGAACGGCTGTGGGTCGAAGCCAGCGACGGGCGGGTGATCGACACGCTGGTCAACAATGCGGGTCTGGGGCGCAATGGCAAATTCGCCGACCCTGATGGCTGGTCGCGCGAACGCCAGTCGATCGAGGTCAACGTGACCTCGGCCACGGTCCTGATGAAGCTGGCGGTGGGTCAGATGTCACGGCGCGGCCCTGGCCGGGTTCTGAACGTCGCCTCGGCGGCGGGGTTTCTGCCCGGGCCGAACATGGCGGTCTACCATGCGACCAAGGCCTATTTCCTGAGCCTGTCCGAAGCGGTGGGCTGCGAGGTGGCGGGGTCCGGTGTCACGATCACCGCGCTGTGTCCCGGGGCGACGGAAACCAATTTCTTCAAGGCCGACGATGCCGTCAAGGCCACGCTTTTGACCAGGATGATGCCCCTGCCCTCGGCGCGGTCGGTGGCACAGGCCGGGTGGCGGGCGATGGGCCGGGGCCAGAGGGTGCTGGTGACCGGGATCGACAACAAGCTGTTCACCTTCCTGCCGCGCCTGTTGCCCCGCAAGCTGTCGGCCTGGGTCACCGGGCAGTTTCTTGCGCGGCGCTGAAGGGTCGCGCGATCTGGTTTGCCTTGACCGGTCCTTCGCGCTATGGCCCCGGGGGAAACATTCTGGGAGGGACCGGCCATGACGACTGCGCAGCAAACCGAGGTGATCCGCAACGGCAAGGGGTTCATCGCGGCCCTTGATCAAAGCGGCGGGTCCACCCCCAAGGCGTTGACACTGTACGGCGTGGCGGAAACGGCCTATTCTGGCGAGGTCGAGATGTACGACTTGATCCATGCGATGCGCGCCCGGATCATCAAATCGCCCGCCTTCAGTGGCGAAAAGGTGGTGGGCGCGATCCTGTTCGAACAGACCATGGACCGCACCATCGACGGCATTCCGACCGCAACCTATCTGTGGGAAAAGCGCGGCGTGGTGCCGTTCCTGAAGATCGACAAGGGGCTGGAGGCCGAGGTTGATGGCTGTCAGCTGATGAAGGCCATGCCCGCGCTCGACACGCTTCTGGCCCGGGCCGCGAAAGCGGGAATATTCGGAACCAAGGAACGCTCGGTTGTGGGCGCGGCCAATGAACGGGGCATCCGGGCGGTTGTCGATCAGCAGTTTGCCGTGGCGGCCCAGGTCCTGTCGCATGGCCTGATGCCGATCCTGGAACCCGAGGTCACCATCTCGATCGCGGACAAGCCGCAGGCCGAGGCGATGTTGCAGGACGCGCTGCTGCGCGGGCTGGACGCGCTGCCTGCCGGTCAGCAGGTGATGCTGAAGGTCACCCTGCCTTCGCAGGCGAATTTCTACTTGCCGCTGGTCGATCACCCCAAGGTGTTGAAGGTGGTGGCCCTGTCGGGCGGCTATCCCCGGGACGAGGCCAATGCGATTCTGGCCCGCAACCGCGGCATCATCGCCTCGTTCAGCCGGGCGCTGACCGAAGGCCTGACGGCGCAACAATCGGATGCCGAATTCGACGCGGCCCTCGGTGCCGCGATTTCCAGCATTCATGCCGCATCCGTCGCGGGATAGGCTTGTCTGACACGAGGCGCTGAGGCAGATTGCACACGCCCCCCGGATTTGGGGGGCGTTTTTGTTGGAGAATTTGATGCGCGCAGCCTTGTTGACCGCTCTTTTGTGCCTGATGGCCTGCGTGCCCCAACCGCCCGAAGTGGCAGAGCTTCCGGTCGTGATGGAAACCCCCGAAGGCTATCCGTGGAAGATGGGCGAGGGCAGGGTCACGCTGGACGGGGCAACGCGCCCCTATACCACCTTTGATTTTTCCATCGGGGCCCTTGATGCCGCCGTGCAGTTTCGCAAGGACTACGACTGCTCGGGGCAAGGCCCTTGCGAGGACACCGGCAAGTTTGCGCTGGCGCTTGGCGCCCATCCCGACGCCGATCCAGATGCCGAGGCAAGTGTTCTGCGCGTGATGGGCCTCTTTGACGTGCTGCCGGAGGGGCCGGCGACGACACGAAACGTTACGGTCGAGATCAGCGATGCCGAGGGACGCGACAACCATTCCCTGATGTCGAGCGGGACGGCGGAACTGGTTCTGACCGCCGTGAGGCGTGGCCGCGACGGATCGGACAGGTATGGCACGCTGTCGGCGCGGGTAACGGCCACGGTCTGCGACGCGCGCGATGACATGCTGATTGCCGGGGGTGTCTGTCACGATGTTACCGCCACCTTCACGACCGAGGTCCAGTACGACTCGGTCTGAGACCGGCGTCCAAGGCCTATCCGGCCCTGTGCGGATGGCGGGGGCGGCATTTGGACCGTCTCGGTGGAAAGAAACCGCTGTAACCACATGAATCGCGTCAAATTTTCGCGCGCCCCGCATTTTTGGGATTCCCTTGCACCACCGCTTGTGGCATCGTTTTGCCCAACCGCTCCCGAAGGATGAGGCGCGGATCGGGGCCAAGACATGAGCATTCCCACTCCCCGCGCGTCATTGGGCGGAACGGTCTATCTGGTGGTCTGTCTGGTGCTGGGCGCCTATTTCGCCTTTGCCGCCATTCAAGGCGAAAGCGGCGTGCTGCGCCAGCGTCAGGTTGCCGCCGAGGCCCTGGCCCTGACGGCAGAGCGGGACGCGCTGGCCATTGATCTGGCCCGCATGCAGAATCTGACCCTGCGCCTGTCGGATGGCTATCTGGACCTTGATCTTCTGGATGAACGCGCCCGGTCGGTTCTGGGCTATGTCCGCGCTGACGAGATCGTGCTGCGCTGACGCGGGGTCTTGCCGGATGACGGTTGCCCGCGTCACGCGCCCCCGACACCCGCAGTGCCCTGCGTGGCTTGCAATACCCCAGGGCGAATTTGCTTTTGCCCTTTTTTCGCCGATGCTGTATGAATAGTTTAATATTGAACTACTCTGCACTGCATCGGGAGGGCGCGCGCGTGGCCACAAAGAAATCTGCCGAGAAATCAAACGTCTCGAAGGACGATCTGCTGAAGTATTAC
>JANMJC010000428.1:0-5398 GCA_031371185.1 Paracoccaceae bacterium
ATGTTGAGAAAGTTGTAGCCCGGGCCGCGCAGCAGCGTGGCATCGATCGCACCGCGCAGCATCGCCGTCTGCTTCATCACCCAATCGGTCAGCCGCGACAGTTCCTGCCGTTCGCGCGCGCCCTCGATGCGGCGCAACTCCTGATAGGCCGTGTTCAGCGCGTCCCAGACCTGCGTGGTCAGCGCGGTGCGCACGATGCGGCCGGATTCGCGCGCGGCGGTCAGGCAAGAGGCCACCGAATTGGGATTGTCGCGGTCAAAGAACAGATAGGATTCAATGGTCTTCTGATCGAAGGCCCCGTATTTCCGGGCATATCCCTCGGCATTGCCACTGGCGCGCAACAGGCTGTCCCAATCGCTGCGATACCCATTGGCCGAGGGCAGAAGCGCAATCCGCGCGCCCACTTCCAGCAGGCGCGCGGCGGTTTCGGCCCGCTCCATGTAGCGGGCGATCCAGTACAGATTGTCGGCGGTTCTTGAAAGCATGTCCCTACTCCGCCAGAACCCAGGTGTCCTTGACGCCCCCGCCCTGAGACGAGTTCACCACCAGCGAGCCGTCCTTCAACGCCACCCGCGTCATGCCGCCGGGGACCAGTTCGATGCGCTCGCCCACCAGACAATAGGGCCGCAGATCGACGTGGCGCGGGGCCACCCCCTCGGCCACGAAGGTGGGGGTGGTGGACAGGGCCAAGGTGGGTTGGGCGATGTAATTCGACGGGTTGGCCCGCACCTTGAGCCGAAACTCCTCGACCTCGGCACGGGTTGATTTCGGCCCCACCAGCATGCCGTAGCCGCCCGACCCATGCACCTCCTTGACCACAAGCTCGGCCATGTTTTCGTCGACATATCGGTGATCGTCGGCTTCGGCGCATTTCCAGGTCTGCACATTCTGCAAGATAGGCTCTTCGCCCAGATAGAACCGGATCATGTCGGGCACAAAGGTGTAGACCGCCTTGTCGTCGGCCACGCCCGCACCCGGGGCCGAACAGATCGTCACGCCGCCCGAGCGGTAGACATCCATCAGCCCGGGAATGCCGAGCATCGAATCCGGGCGAAAGCACAAGGGGTCGATGTAGGCGTCGTCGATGCGGCGATAGATCACGTCAACCCGCCTTGGGCCCTCGGTGGTGCGCATGTAGACAAAGGCCCCGTCGACGAACAGATCCTGACCCTCGACCAGTTCGACCCCCATCAGGTCGGCCAGAAACGAATGTTCGTAATAGGCCGAGTTGAAATGCCCCGGGGTCAGGATGACCACGGTCGGATCGCGGTCGCAGCGGGCGGGGGCCACAGAGGCGAGGGTGCGGCGCAGAAGATCGGGGTAATGGTCGACCGGGGCGATGCGGTTTTCGCGGAAAAGATCGGGGAACATCCGCATCATCATCTCGCGGCTTTCCAACATGTAGGACACGCCGGACGGGGTGCGGCAGTTGTCCTCCAGCACGAAGAAATCCTTCGGCCCGGTGCGCACGATGTCGATGCCCACGATGTGCGAGTAGACCCCCTTTGGCGGGACAAATCCAGTCACCGAGGGTTCGAAGGCCGCGTTCTGATAGACCAGCGCGGCCGGAATCCGCCCGGCGCGCACGATCTCTGCGCGGCCGTAGACATCGACCAGAAAGGCGTTCAGGGCGCGGGCCCGTTGCTTGATGCCCCGGTCCAGCTTGCCCCATTCCCCGGCGGTGAAGACGCGGGGGAACATGTCGAAGGGGATCAGACGATCCGGGTCGCCCCCTTCGCCGTAAACCGCGAATGTGATGCCGATGCGCCGGAACAATTCTTCCGCCTCGGCCTGCTTTTCAAGACGCCGGTCGGCGGGCATGGCCTGCATCCAGTCTTGCAGCCGCGCATAGGGATCACGGACCTGGCCCTCGTCGTACATCTCATTGAAACAGGTGGTCATCTGGCCGCCTCCCCACTGGGGCCAAGTTAGGGCAGCGGCCTTGCAAAGGTAAAGCCCGCGGGGCGCATTTTCCCGGCATTCGCGCAAATGCGCCCATTATTCCGGCGATCGGGCCTTTTTCCCCGCCGCCCTTGCAGCCCCCCCGACCTTCGCCCTAGATGATCATCAAAGCCGCAAAGGAATGCCCATGCCCCCGTTTCACACCCTGCCCCTGTCCCGCCCGACCTACGACGCCCGCATCGGATCGAACGCCTTCGGCAACCTGCCCGAGTGGGATCTGACCGATCTGTACGAAGCCCCCGACGCCCCGGCCCTGAAAGCCGATCTGGCCTTTGTCGAGGCGGCGGTGAAATCCTTTGCCGCTGATTATCAGGGCAAGCTGGCCGGTCTGGACGCTGCGGGCCTTCTGGGTGCCGTTCAGCGCTATGAGGCGATCGACATCGCGGCGGGCCGCATCATGTCTTACGCCGGGCTGCGCTATTACCAGAACACCATGGACAGCGACCGCGCCAAGTTCATGGCCGACATGCAGGACCAGATCACCAGTTCCACCACAGCTTTGGTGTTTTACGGCCTTGAGTTCAACCGTCTGGACGAAGGGCATCTGGCCGGCCTGATTGCCGCGAATGCCGACCTTGCGCGCTACAAGCCGGTGTTTGACCGCCTGCGCGCCATGCGCCCGCATCAGCTGTCCGACGAGATGGAGACCTTTCTGCACGACGCCTCGGTTGTGGGCGCATCGGCGTGGAACAAGCTGTTTGACGAAACCATGGCGGGGCTGATGTTCGCCGTGGCGGGCGAAGACGAAGAGTTGAACCTTGAGGCAACGCTGAACCTTCTGACCGACCCCGACCGCGCCCGGCGCGAAGCCGCCTCGCGCGCGCTGGCTCTGGTGTTTGACAAGCATATCAAGCTGTTCTCGCGCATCACCAACACGCTCGCCAAGGAAAAAGAGATTGACGACCGCTGGCGCAAGATGCCCAGCCCGCAGCACGCCCGCCATCTGGCCAACCATGTGGAGCCCGAGGTGGTCGAGGCCCTGCGCAACGCCGTGGTCGCGGCCTACCCGAAAATCTCGCACCGCTATTATCGGCTGAAGGCGAAATGGATGGGGCTGGAGCGGTTGCAGACCTGGGACCGCAACGCGCCCCTGCCGATCGAGACGCCGAAGGTCGTGGGTTGGGACGAGGCGACGCAGACCGTGCTGGGGGCCTACGCCGCGTTTGATCCGCGCATGGCCGAGATTGCCAAGCCGTTCTTCACCGACGGCTGGATCGACGCGGGCGTCAAGCCGGGCAAGGCGCCGGGGGCCTTTGCCCACCCGACCGTGACCACCGTGCACCCCTATGTCATGCTGAACTATCTGGGCAAACCGCGCGATGTGATGACCCTGGCGCATGAATTGGGCCACGGCGTGCATCAGGTTCTGGCGGCGGGTCAGGGCGAATTGCTGTCGTCAACCCCGCTGACCCTGGCCGAAACCGCAAGCGTGTTTGGCGAGATGCTGACCTTCCGCGCCCTTCTGGACCGCGCCACCACCCCGGCCGAGAAGAAGACCCTGCTGGCGGGCAAGGTCGAAGACATGATCAACACCGTGGTGCGCCAGATCGCGTTCTATGACTTTGAATGCAAACTGCACGCGGCCCGCGCCGAAGGAGAGCTGACGCCCGACGACATTAACGCGCTGTGGATGTCGGTTCAGGCCCAATCCCTCGGCGATGCCTTTGATTTCATGGACGGATATGAAACTTTCTGGGCATATATCCCGCATTTCATCCACTCGCCGTTCTACGTCTATGCCTATGCCTTTGGCGACGGTTTGGTGAACGCGCTTTATGCGGCCTATGCGGGCGGGCTGGAGGGGTTCGAGGAGAAATACTTCGACATGCTGAAGGCTGGCGGGTCGCGGCACCACAAGGAATTGCTGGCGCCGTTCGGGCTGGACGCGTCGGACCCGAAGTTCTGGGACAAGGGCCTGTCAATGATCGCAGGCTTCATCGACGAGTTGGAAGCTATGGAGGCCTGAGGGCGCTTGCAGTCACAAGGGCTTTGCCGCCGGTCCGGCAGGGGGGCCAAAGGGCGCGCGGGCCCTTTGGGAAAAAAGCCTTCCCTTTTTGCCCGTTCAACCCCCCCCGCCGAACGGGCTATGCCCGGCCGCCGGGGGGGGCAAGCAACCAGAGTTCTTGGCGCTTTATGCGACAACCCCTCCCACAGGATTTTTGCGGGAACGATTTCAAAATGCCCGCCCTTAGGGGCGGTCCCTTCTCGGCGATTGCACGGGCAATCGCCTGCCCGGGCAACGGGGCATTGCCCGGGCAGGCGCAGCGCTTGTTCCCGGGCAGAAGAAACAGGATTTGAGCGGTAACGGTCCAAGCGGCCCTAGGGTTTTGGCTTGTCGTCGTAATCCTTGGTCAGGATGCGGTTGGCGTCGCCCGTAGGGTCGTCGAACTGTTTTGTCTTCATCGACCAGATGAAAAACCCCAGACCGATCCCGCCAAGGATCAGCGAGGCCGGGATCAGGATGGTCAGGATCGCCATTATTTCAACCGCATAGCGTTCAGCGACACCGTGATCGACGACAAGGACATCGCCAGCGCCGCCGCAAGGGGCGTGGCCGCCCCGATCAGCGCCAGCGGCACGGCGACGACGTTGTAGGCGGCGGATATGCCGAAATTCTCGATCATGCGCCGCGTGGCCTGACGCGCGATGCGGGTGGCGTCCCCGATGGGCGCCATATCCTGCCCCAGAAGCACGATGTCCGAAGCCGCCCGCGCCGCATCCAGCGCCGTGGCGGGCGAGAT
Source organism: Paracoccaceae bacterium (assembly GCA_031371185.1). Lineage (GTDB taxonomy): Bacteria > Pseudomonadota > Alphaproteobacteria > Rhodobacterales > Rhodobacteraceae > CAIYZT01. The sequence goes on from JANMJC010000428.1 coordinate 4,704, forward strand.
CGAGACATGGGCTGCGGCCAGCGCGGCGGTATCGTTCAACCCGTCGCCCACCATCAGCACCTTTGCCCCCTGATGGGTCATCGCCTGCACCATCGCCGCCTTTTCGGCCGGCAAGGCCCCCGAGGTCCAGTCCGCAATCCCCAGGCGAAGCGCCAGCGCCGCAACCGCGCCTTCGCTGTCGCCCGAGATCAGCCGGATGGCCTTGCCCTGGGCGCGCAGTGCGGCAATCGCGGTCTCGGCACCGGGGCGCAGACGGTCGGTGAAGGTGATGGCAAGAGGGGCGCCCTGCCCGGTGACAAGATAGGTCGCGGTGGTAACCGCCTCGGGCGCGTTGCACCACGACGCGCGGCCCAGTTTCACCACGCGGCCCTGATGACGGCCCTCGACGCCGTAGCCGGGGCGTTCGGTCAGATCGGTCACATCGGCGGGTCCGATGCCCCTGAGGCGGATCGCGGCGGCAAGAGAAACCGCCAAGGGATGCGACGACGCCCCGGCAAGGGCGGCGGCAAGGGCCAGATCCGGGGCCGCGACCTGGCCCAGATCCATCGGTTCGGGCGCGCCCATGGTCAGGGTGCCGGTCTTGTCGAACACCACGGTGTCAACCTGGGCCAGACGCTCCAGCGCGGTGCCGTGTTTGATCAAGAGGCCACGGCGGAACAGCTTTCCGCTGGCAGAGGTCACCACGGCTGGCACGG
>JANMJC010000452.1:0-12442 GCA_031371185.1 Paracoccaceae bacterium
GAACACCTTGGCGACCACAAGGGCGATCACTGCCATGGCGATCCGGCGCAGCAAGACGCTGCGCGCGGCAATCGCCTGATACAACAGCCCGGCCCCCAGGATCATCAGCGCGAGGGTGTAGGAATACAGTTCGGCCTGCGAGACCCCCGGGGCGCCCAGCCAGTCGCCGCGCCAGAAGCGCCGGATTTCCAACCCGACATACAGCGCCACAAGGGCCGCGCCAAAGATCAGCACGCCGCGCCGCACCCAAACCCCGAACCCCGGCATCCGCAACGCCGCGATCACCAGAACCGCCCCGGGCAGCCCATAGGCCAGCGCCAGGGTATCCAGAACCATCGGGCCGCGCACCAGCCCCCAGACGTCGTCAGGCGCATAGATGGACAGCGGGTTGAACAGCGTCGCCGCGATGAGCAGCATCCCGGCCCCCAGCACTCCGGCGGTCGCTGCCAACCCCAGACGCAGCCGCCGCAGGACCCCGCCCAGCCGGGCGCGGTAGGCTTGCGACAGCATCACCACCAGCCAAGGCATCGCGTTCAGCGACAGGCCCCAATGGCTTTCGTCTAGGTAGGCGTCCGTGCTGGCAACCAGCCAGCGCGTGACCAGCACATTGGCCAACAGCGCGCCAAATCCCGCCAGCGCCGTTTCCAAGGCGCCCTTGGTCAGCACCCGGGGCAGCGGACCGATCAGCCACAGTGCCGCGCCACATCCGGCAAGGGCCCCGCCCCAGGCCAAAAGTACCTGCCCCAAAGGATCGCGCATCGCGGCGTCCCACCCCGGGTCAACCAGCAGACGCCAGGAAAGGGCGGCCAGACCGATCTGCACGAACAGCCCCATTTCCGGCAGCGCAAGGCGGCGGTCCAGCCCGGCCGCGACGGCGATCAGCACCGCCAGCGCCAGCGTCAGTGCCGCAGCCGAGGTCAGGATGAAAAGGGCCAGCGCCACCAGCGACAGGGCGGACAGGGTGGCATGGGCCATGCGCCGCTGATCGGCACCGTCGCGGACGGCAAAGCGCGCGGCAAGTGCGACCATCGCGGCGGCAAGGGCGATGACATGCAGCGCCCAGGGATAGGGCCCCAGAACCGTCGCGGGGGCCCAGGTCAACTCCAGCACGGCGACGGCGACCGGGGCGGTCAGCGCGGCCGCCAGCCCCATCACCACCCCCAGGCGCCCGCCCCACAGCGCGCGCAGCGCAAAGCCCGCCGACATCGCGGCCGCCATGGCCACCAGCCATGTGACCGTCAGCGGGGCCGCCATTTCGGGCGCCCGCAGGACCATGGCCTGATCGGCGAAGTCGCGGGCAATGGCCCAGGGGTCAAGCCCGGCCAGAAGCAGCGTCACCCCGAACGTCAGCGCCGGGATCAACGCGATGTCGGCCAGCCCGGGCGCGTCCTTGGCCCAGATCAGATAGGCCAGCGCCAACAGGGTCAGCGCGCCAAAGACCAGCATCGCCTCGGACGCGGTGCCGCCGCCTTGCAGGAAAAGCCCGATCGAGGACACCAGCACCGACCCCAGCACCAGCCGCACGGGAAACGAAGGCCAGGGCGCCCGAAGGTCGCGCGCCAGGATGAATTCCGTCAGCGAGGGGCCGTCCTGCCGGGGCAGCCAACCGCGCTCGGGGACCAGGGTGGCGAGGACCGGCAGCACCAGCATCAGCGCCGCAAAGCCGGTGATCCCCGAGACCTGCGTCAGGCACAGCCAACCACCGCCATAGCCCAGAACCAGCGCCAGGACCGAAACCCAGGCCCACCGACGCAGGGTATCGACCGCCAGCCCGGTGGCCGCGATCAGCGCGAAATAGGCATAAAGCCAGGGTCCCGCAGCGCTGCTGGACGACAGGATGAAGGGCGAGGCCGCAGCCCCGATCAGCCCGATGGCCACCAGCAAGACCCCGTTGTACCAGCCCAGAACCACCGCCAGAATGGCCGTGGCCCCCTGAGCGGCAAAGGCCGCCTCGGGGCCGATCAACCCGTACATCTGATGGGCGGCCACGATGGCCGCAAACATCGACACCACCCCGGCACCGGAAAATGTCGCGGGCAGATAGGCGACGTTGCCTTTGGGATCATCGCCGAAACGACGACGCAGGAACTCTCCGGCCCCGACCAGCGCCAGACCAAAGGCCACCCCCGCGCCCACCCGCAGGGCGGGCGGCAAAAGCCCGCGCTCGATGCCGTATTGCACCAGAAAAATCCCGGCCAGCGCAAGCGAGATCGCGGAAATCGCATAGACCCAGTTTTCGCGAAGCCATCCGATCAGCCGCAGGACCAGATCGGAGCGCATTACAACGGCGCGCGATGCTTCGTCGGACGCTGTGGCGACTGGCTGGAAGGCGGAAGGCTGGGGGGCGGAAGGCTGGGGGGCGGAAGGCTGAGGGGCGGCGGCCTTTCGGCTGGCGCCCGAGGCCTTGGCCCAGGGGCTGGGGGCGGCGGGTTCGGACCGCTGCGGATCCGGTGGCGCTGCACCTTCGGGCAGGGGTTCGGCCCCTCTCGTCGCTTTTGCAGGCGATGCGTCAAGCGGCGGCCCGGAAACGGCATCCCCTGGCACCGCAGCCTGACCGGGTTCGCGCAAGGTCGGGGCGGCACCGGCAACCTGGCCCGGGCTCGTCGCTTTCTCCAGCACGGCGAGCCGCGCGCGCAGGCCGGCCACTTTGACGAACAGCACGATCAGACTGACCGGTATGGCCAGCACGATCAAAACCCCCAACGTCAGCAATCCGTCCATCGCCCCGCTCCTGCGTCACCACGGGCGAAGCTTAGGGGCATTTCCTGATCCCACCAAGTGCGACATTCGCGACCCGCCCTTTCCGACCGCTGCGAAGTGCATTAGCTTGGATCATGGAGGTGCGATGATGAAAGATGCGTCGGTGAATGTTCTGGGCAAAGCGCTGGAAACCTGCTCGATGGCGCCGGTAACCGGGTTTTTCCGCAACGGCTGCTGTGACACCGGGCCGCAAGATCGCGGTCTGCACACCGTTTGCGTGGTCGTGACGGCCGAGTTTCTGGCCATGTCGAAGTATCTCGGCAATGACCTGTCCACCCCGCATCCCGAGTATGACTTTGCCGGGCTGAAGCCCGGCGACCAGTGGTGCCTGTGCGCCTCGCGCTTTTTGCAGGCCCATGCCGAGGGCGCGGCCCCCAGGGTCAATCTGGCCGCCACCCATCGCCGCACGCTGGATGTGGTGCCGCTGGAGATCCTTCAGCGCTACAGCACCGTCTGACCGGCCATCGCGCGCAGCCTTTCGACATCGTCGCGCATCAGATCCTCGATGAAGACCGACAGCAACTGCGAGCGGCCCGAAACGCCCGCCTTGCGATAGATCGCATTGGTCTGCGCCTTGACCGTGCCTTCGGAGGTGGCCCGCAACACCGAAATTTCCTGCGTCGACATGCCCTTGATCGCGAAAAGGGCCACGTCGCGTTCGGCCGGGGTCAGTTCCCATTCGCGGAACTTTTCCTGCATGAGGCCGACAAAGGCCGACGAGGCCCGGCGCAGGCTTTCGCGGGCATGGTTGCGCTCGGTCAGAGCGGTGCGCAGCGCCAGCCCGCCCAGAACCAGACCGGTGATCAGCCCGAACGAGGCGAAGATTTGAAGATACTCGCGCATTTGCCAGGACACCGGGGCCACGGCAAAGGACAGGCTGGATGACAGGATGTCCGACACGAAGAAAAATGCGCAAAGCGCCTGCAGAATGAAGATCGCCGCCAGGGCCAGGGGCGAGCGCATCAGTCCCCCCAACCGCAGGCAGGGCCTGAACCAGAACTCGAATTCATTTCGCGCTTCCGCCCTTAGTCCCGATTGTTCTTGGTATCGTCATCGCCGCCCTTGTCGTCATCGTCGCCCTTGTCGTCGCCGCCACCATCCGACCCGGAATTGTCGTCGCCGCCACCAGAGCCTGAACTGTCGTCGCCGCCGTCCGACCCGGAATTGTCGTCGCCGCCGTTGTCATCCGACCCTGAGTTGCCCGAGGAATTGGCCAGACGCGGAACCGGGTTGCCTGATGCGTCAAACCAGATATCCCGCAGAATTTCGCCGGTCCGGGGGTTCAGGATGATTTCCCGCTGCCCCCCCGAGCCGTCGGCACTGATCCGCAGCCGGCCCAGAAGCGTGGCTTCGACCTGAATGTTGACGTAGCCCTGATCGACCAGTTGCTGAACGATCTGTTCGGCAAAGGTCTGCGCCCAGGCCATCGGGGCTGTCGCAACGGCGACCCCAAGGGACATCAGGAAATGTCGGCGGTTCATGGTCGTCTCTCTTTCGGACTGGTCCGCATGTTGCGGCCAAAAAGAGGGACCGGCAAGACCGGACCCTCGCTATTTCTGTGGCTTTCGCGGGCTTAGTGCTTTGACCCGTGTTTTCCGGAATGCGACCCGCTGTGGACGGACCCGTTGTCGTCATCGTCAGACTCGTTGTCATCATCCGACCCGTCATCACCCGACCCGTCATCACCCGACCCGTCGTCGTCCGAGCCGTCGTCGTCCGACCCGTCATCACCCGACCCGTCATCATCCGAGCCGTCGTCGTCCGACCCGTCATCACCCGACCCGTCATCATCCGAGCCGTCATCATCCGATCCGTCGTCGTCCGAGCCGTCACCCTCCGTGCCACCGTTCCCGTCGGTGAAATCGCCGTCGCTGGAGCCGGTTTCCACGCCCGGCGGGGGGATGTCGCCGGAAGAAACAGTCGAGGATTCCTGGCTCAGGATTACCCCTGACTCGGTGTCATAGATCACCTCCGTCTTGACCGTGCCCTTGATCGCTTCAACCTTGATCTGGGTCGGGCCCTGGCTGACTTCGATCGAGGTATAGCCCTCGGCCTGATAGGCGCTGACCACGCCGTCCACCGTGATGGCGGCCAGGGCGGCAGAGCCGGCGAAGGCCATGGCGAAGGCCAGCATGGCGGTCTTGCGGGTCTTGGCGAAATGGGTCTGGAAGTTGCGGGTCTGGGTTTTCATGGTCTGTCCTTTGGCAAGGGCCGGTTCGGCCGCGATGGGTCGCTTTGCCCGTTAGGGCTGCGGTTGGTGTTTCGGCCCGTGCCGGAACCTTTGGGGGAAGGTCCGGTGGTGCCTTGAGAAAACCTTGCCGCGGCGCAGGACAGATCTGGAATTGACCTCAGGTTTAAGATGGCGGCGTAAACCCTTGTGTCTAGGGTCAAACCGCGCCCTAGGCCCGCAGTTTAGGACCAAGGTCGGGCCGTTGGCGCCAATGGTCCGACAAGCCGATGATTTTCAGAGTGTTGGGAAACAACTGCGGGGCAGGAACTTTAGGGGTTCGATCCGACCGAAGGCGCGCTTTACACCGCTGGTTTATGCCTTGGGCGTCGGGCACGCGGAAACCCGGAACGCAGGCCCAAGGGTCAACCGGCCAGACGACGTGATTCGGCGGCTGAATCCTTGACCTCGGTGCCGCCCATCATGTCTTCGATGAACAACGACAGCAGTTGCGGGCGCCCCGATACATCGGCCTTGCGGTAGATCGCGGCCGTCTGCGCCTTGACGGTGCCTTCCGAGGTTTCCCGCAGGCGGGCAATGTCCTGTACCGTCATGCCCTTGATCGCGAACAGCGCCACGTCACGCTCGGCCGCGGTCAGGCCCCATTCGTCGAATCGCGCGTTCAACAGATCCAGAAAGGCCCCCGAAGCCCGGTCCAGCCGGGCATGGGCCGCTTTCAGGTCGCTGAAATTGCGAAACGCCAGCACGCCGCCAAAGATCAGCCCCAGTAGCAGGCCGACCAGAGCGCCCATCTCCATCAACTCGCGCGTCGTCCAGGCCAGGGGCACGGGATAGATACCGACCACCGACAGCACGATATCCAGCACGAAGATCAACGCGCACAGCGCCTGCACCACCAAAAGCGCCAGGAATACCTTGGCGCGGCTCATGCGCTGGCGTCCGGGCCGGATGAGAACTGCGGCGGTTTGGTGCTCACGGGCTTTCTGCAGGCAGGATCAGAGCGGGTCCGGTCACGGTCGGGCTGTCGCCTTGGGTCATCATGGCTTCGGGGGGCATGACGGACCCGACCGCCCCCTTCGTCACGGTGGCGGCCAAGGCGGTTGTCGCATCGGGTTTCGACCGGGACGAGTCGCGCTCGGCCTCCGCGATCATCACGGCGTAGTCGCGCATGATCTCTCCTGTGCCGGGGTTGAAGACAATTTCCCGCCGCACTTCGCCATTTTCCACCAGCAGCCAGATCCGGCCAAGCCAGGTGCGGTCGCGCGTGACCACATGATAACCCTGTTCTTCCAGACTGGCGACAATCATTTCTTCGGGTGTCTGCGCCCAGACGGGCACAGCCATTGCGGCAAGAAATGCCACCCCCAGAACCAACCTGCGCATGATGCGCTCCATCCCCCAAGTGACCCCGCACGACCTGGCGGGCCCGTAGACCTTTCGATGCTCTGGACGGCCCGGCAGAGGGTCGTCCAGCCAATTTGGCGCAATCCCGGGGGCAAGAACCCGGGGCCCTCTTGCGAGGGCCCCGAACCCCTAAGACTTATTCACTCTTACCGTTCACCAACTCGCAAAGCCAGACCACTTGCGCGGCCGGGGTCACACAAAGATCCTCGCCCCGGCGCATCGCAGGGGCGCTGTGCGACGCCCTGCTTGCCACCAGTCCGCGATGCGCCATCTCGGGGGCCGGACCGCCCGACATGTAATAGATCTCGGGGTTCAGGTCGCCGGTGACCGTGCCATCGTCAACCCAGCCGTCGTCGCCGCCGTCCGAGCCGTCATCGACCCAACCGTCATCGGTTGCAACGTCCGTCCCGTCATCGACCCAACCGTCATCGCCGCCGTCCGACCCGTCATCGACCCAACCGTCGTCACCGCCGTCCGAGCCGTCATCGACCGCAACGTCGCCGCCGTCGACAATCTCGCCCATGCAGTCGATGCAGATCGGATCGACCGTGACCCAACCGTCATCGATCACCAGGATCGCTGCACCATCTTCGGGGGCAATTTCGGGATTGTCGCCCGCGTCCTGCGCCAGGACCGCGCCCGACATCATCAGCCCTGCCAGCAGCGACAGACCGGTCAGACCCAGCCCCTTGTTCATCGTCTTGCGCACCATACTCTTACTCCTGCATCGCGGTTTCCTGCGCGCCGTCGGGCGGACCGGCTCATCCGATTCGCCACCCGGCAGCATGAACAGTCCGCTGCAAAACCATTCCCCGATATTCTCAAAACGTTTGCGGTCCGGGAACTGGCCGAAGGTTGACGGGCCTAAACCTTCGTTTATTTCCGCATTATTAACGGGTTACGACGCCCTCTTAAGGGACAGGTGGGCCGGTTCATGCCCTTGAACCCGGGCCTTGAGGCCCAATGCAGCGCCCGGGCGCCCCTGAAAAAGGGCGGCCCGCCCCCGGCGCGCCGCCCCGATGCCCCTGCCCGCAGGGTCAGGTCAGACCTTCATGTCAAAGCCAAGATGCCGGGCCACCGTGAAGATGTCCTTGTCGCCGCGCCCGCACATGTTCATCACGATGATGTGGGTCTTCGGCAGGTCCGGCGCGATCTTCATCACATGGGCCAGCGCATGGCTCGGCTCCAGCGCCGGTATGATGCCCTCAAGCTGGCAGCAAAGCTGAAACGCCTCCAGCGCCTCGGCATCGGTGATCGAGACGTATTGCGCGCGGCCCACATCATGCAGCCAGGAATGTTCGGGGCCGATGCCGGGATAATCCAGACCCGCCGAAATGCTGAACCCTTCCAGAATCTGGCCGTCGCCGTCCTGCAACAGATAGGTCCGGTTGCCATGCAGCACCCCCGGCCGCCCGCCCGTCAGACTGGCGCAATGCTGCATGCGGTCGTCCACACCCTTGCCGCCCGCCTCGACGCCGATGATGGCCACCGACGTGTCGTCCAGGAAGGGGAAGAACAGCCCCATGGCGTTCGACCCGCCGCCAATGGCCGCCACAAGCGTATCGGGCAGACGGCCGGTCCCCTCTTGCTCGGCCAGTTGCCAGCGCACTTCCTTACCGATGATCGACTGGAAATCGCGCACCATCGCGGGATAGGGATGCGGCCCCGCCACCGTGCCGATGCAATAGAAGGTGTCGCGCACATTGGTCACCCAGTCGCGCAAGGCGTCGTTCATCGCGTCCTTCAGCGTGCCGCGCCCGCTTGTGACCGGAATGACCTCGGCCCCCAGAAGCCGCATCCGAAACACATTGGGCGCCTGACGTTCCACATCATGCGCGCCCATGTAGACGACGCATTTCAACCCGAACTTGGCGCAGACCGTGGCCGTGGCCACCCCGTGCTGCCCCGCGCCGGTTTCCGCGATGATCCGCGTCTTGCCCATGCGGCGCGCCAGAATGATCTGCCCCAGCACGTTGTTGATCTTGTGCGCGCCGGTGTGGTTCAACTCGTCGCGTTTCATGTAGACCTTGGCTCCGCCCAGATGGGCGGTAAGCCGGGGGGCGAAGTACAGAGGCGAGGGGCGACCGACATAGTGTTTCCACAGGTCGTCCATTTCCGCCCAGAAGGTCGGGTCGGTCTTGGCAAATTCATACCGTTCTTCCAGATCAAGGATCAGCGGCATCAGCGTCTCGGACACGAAACGCCCGCCGAACTTGCCAAAGCGGCCCTGCTCGTCCGGCCCCGTCGTGAATGAATTCAACCCGTCCTCGGCCATGGTCCGCTCCCAAAATCCCAACCGCGCCAGATGTAGCGCTCCCCTACCCAAGGGAAAAGCCCTATCGCCTTCACTGTGGAACAAATATCCGCCCGGGGTCCCGGAGTGGCACACCCCGGGTCGATCTGACCCTTACAATCCCGCAGCCATCGCGCGCAGCATCGCAACCGACCCATCGTAGACGCCCGCATCTTCGAACCCCCGGTCAGCCGAATTCACCGCGATCACCGCCCCAAGGCCGGGATTGATATAGATCCATTGGCCATAGATCCCCTGCGCCATCACCTCGCCCGGATCAGGATTGTCCGGGATCCACCACTGAAACCCGTATTCCGACCCATCCTTGGCCTGCCGGCCGGTCATCGCGGCCACCCAGTCGCGCGGCACCACCTGTTGGCCCTGCCATTCGCCGCCTTGCAGGATCATCTGGCCAAAGCGGGCATAGTCCCGGGTCCGCAGGTTCAGCCCGCCCAGCACGAAGGCGACCCCGTGCCCGTCGCTGAGGTAATAGGGATCGGCTTCCAGCCCCAGAGGCGCCAGAATTCGAGAGTTCATCAATTCGGGAATGTCCATGCCTGTGGCGCCACGGATCACCATGCCGATCACATGGGTGTCGATCGAGACATAATGCCAGCGGCTGCCCGGCTCTGCCTCACGCGAGGTGAGCCCGGCGGCAAAGCCATCCATCGACCCGCCAAGCGCCAGAACCCGGCCCATCTTGTTGATGTCGCTGTTGAAATCCAGATAATCCTCGTTGAAGGCCACGCCCGAGGACATGGTCATCACATCGCGGATCGTCGCCCCGTCATAGGCCGAGCCTTTCAGCCCCGGCGCATAGGCCACAACCTTTTCGTCCAAGCCCGGCATCAGGCCTTCGGCGTCCAACACGCCCCAAAGGCTGGCCAGAAAGCTTTTGGCGACAGACCAGCTGATCCTGCGATCTTCGGGACCTGTGCCCAGAAAGTAGCGGTCCTGCACGACCTCGCCATTTTTAAGCATCACCAGCCCTGTGACCGAGCGGTCCACGATCCATTGCTCGGCTTCGGGCGACAGCACGGCCTGCGGGCCCACCGGCAATTCGGCCACCGGCCCGGTGCCGCGCGACAGGGGAAGATGATAGAACAGATCGTCCATATGGCTGAAGTTGTGAACGATCCTGTCCGCAGCAAACAGGCTGTTGACCGCCAGAAGCCGGGTGATTTCCTCGCGCTTCCAGACCCCGAGGGCCAGCGCCAGCACGACCAGAACCGCCAGCGCCTTCAACGCGCCCCGAACAATCTTCATCCCCATCCCCCCCATCCCTGTGGCAGGACCAAAGCGGCTGATCCCGCTTCTGGCAAGGCTGACCTTGCGTTACAGGACTTTCTTGTATCCGACATGACTGGCCACAAATCCCAGCCTTTCATAAAATTCATGCGCGCGCTGGCGGCTTTTGTCGGTGGTCAGTTGCAGCATCGTCGCACCGGCGTCCCGGGCGCGCAGTTCGCATTCGGCCATCAGCCGCGCCCCGATCCCCTGACTGCGCCGGGAGGCCGCAACGCGCACCGCCTCGACCAGCGCCCGGCGCGCGCCACCACGCGACAGGCCCGGCAGGATGGTCACCTGGCAGCACCCGATGATCGCGCCCGCCTCCTCGACCACGATCATCTGTTGCATCACATTGGCCTCGATCTCGTCAAAGGCCGCAAGATAAGCGGCCATTTCGGCCCCTTCGCGCGTGGCCCCAAGGGGATCATCGGCCAGTAGCGCCACGATCCGGGGCACATCCGCGCGGCGGGCATCGCGGATAATCATCAAGCGGTCTCCCTTATCGCAGTCGTGGGGGCGCGTCCTTGCCCGGCCCGGAGGCCGCCGCGACAAAGGCGGCGATCCGGCCGGCGTCCTTGACCCCCGGCGCGCTCTCGACGCCCGAGGCGACATCGACCTGCCGGGCATTGGTCAGTCGGATCGCCTCGGCCACGTTTTCGGGAGTCAAGCCGCCCGCCAGCATCCAGGGCCGCAGCCAGCGCCGCTGAGCGACCAGCCGCCAGTCAAATGTCAGCCCGTTGCCGCCGGGCAGCACGGCCCCCTTGGGCGGTCTGGCGTCGATCAGGATCTGATCGGCCACCATGGAATGCTCAACGATCGCCGCCAGATCGCTTTCGTCCGCGATGCCCAGAACCTTCATCACCGGCAGGCCATAGCGCGCGCGCACCTCGGCCACCCGGTCGGGGGTCTCATGGCCATGCAGTTGCAGCATGTCCAAAGGCACCACCCGCACGATCTCATCCAGCGTCATATCATCGGCATCAACCGTCAGCGCCACCTTGGCAACGCCAACCGGGGCCGCCAGCGCGGCATCCCGCGCCACCAAAGGCGTCACATGGCGCGGCGAGCCGGGGAAGAAGACAAAGCCGACATAGGCCGCCCCGGCTTGCGATGCCGCCTCCACATCGGCGGCAGAGCGCAGGCCGCAGATTTTGACGCGAACCGGTGCCATCAAGAAATCACCGCCGACCCGAACCGGCCTCCAGCAGAACCAGCACCTCGTCTTTGGGTTTCTGGTTGCCGCCAAGCCGGGTGACTTCGGCGCTGAGCCGGGCGATTTCGCGCTGTGCTGCGGCGGCTTCGGCGCGTTGACCGGCTTCGCGGAACCATTCCCACACCGCACCGATCAAAAGCCCCGTCACGATCCCGGCAAAGATTACCAGAAACAGCGGCAGTTCGGCGCCATAGGTCAGCCCGGAAAACACCGAGATGTCTTCGGGCAACAGATGAACGGCAACAGCGGTACGGTTGGCCAGCGCCACCGTGACAAGGGCAATGCACAGCACTGCCAGAAAGGCGAAACGGATCGTGCGCATGTCTGACCTGTAAAAGGGAACCTACTTCCCGTTTAGCCGGTCCCGCAGCAGCTTGCCAGTCTTGAAGAACGGAACGCTCTTCTGGTCGACCTCCACCGCTTCGCCGGTGCGCGGATTGCGGCCGGTGCGACCGTCACGGTCTTTCACCGAAAAGGCACCAAACCCGCGCAGTTCCACCCGGTCGCCGCGCGCCATCGCCTCGATGATCTCTTCAAAGATCGTGTTGACGATGCGTTCGACGTCGCGCTGATACAGATGCGGATTGGCGTCGGCGATTTTCTGGATCAGTTCCGAACGGATCATTTCTTGTCCCCCCTGCGGCAACCCGGTGTAGCGGCAGCCACGTGATTTGCAGACCACTATAGGCAGTTTCGCCAAACCGACAAACAGAAAGCCATTGGAATAGCGGCAAAAAAGCCGTGAACTTGCATCTTGTGCGCCGCAAAGCATCGCCCAGGTCTCAAGGGGGCGGTGCCACTACACGCATTGCGTGGGGTCGGCTGGGGTGAATCGGCGATTGATTCGCCACAAAACGCCAACGGCCCCGCGTGAGGCGGGGCCGTTGGTCAGATCAGCAGATACGGGTCAGCTGCGGTCTTTCAGGGCTGCACCCAGAATGTCGCCCAGGCTGGCACCTGAGTCGGACGAGCCATATTGTTCAACCGCCTCTTTCTCTTCGGCGATTTCGCGCGCCTTGATCGACAGGCCCAGACGGCGGGTCTTGGCATCAACGTTGGTGACGCGGGCATCGACCTTGTCACCCACACCAAACCGCTCCGGCCGCTGTTCGGCACGGTCGCGGCTCAGGTCAGACCGGCGGATGAACGACTTCATGCCGTTGTAATCCACTTCGATCCCGCCCTCTTCGATCGCCGTGACGTTGACGGTGATCACCGAACCGCGCTTCACGCCATCGACAGCGTCGCTGAAGGTGTCGCCTTCCATCGCCTTGACCGACAGCGAGATGCGTTC
>JANMJC010000456.1:0-9362 GCA_031371185.1 Paracoccaceae bacterium
CCGACCGAGCGCACCCGGCGGTTGCCAAGGTGGTCGATGTCGTCGATCTCGCCCTTGCCGTCGCGCAGCTCGGTCAAGGCCTTGATGCAGGCCACGATATCGGCGCGGTCCAGCGTGCGTTGGGTATCCGGGCGGCCCAGATCCAGACGCATGTTCATCTTCACGCGGCCCACGGCGGACAGGTCATAGCGCTCGCTGTCAAAGAACAGCGTGTCGAACAGTTGCGACGCAGCTTCGACGGTCGGCGGCTCGCCGGGGCGCATGACGCGGTAGATGTCCATCAGCGCGGTGTCACGGCCCATGTTCTTGTCGGCGGCCATGGTGTTGCGGATGTAGGGACCGACGTTGATATTGTCGATGTCCAGAACCGGAATGTCGACGATGCCCTGATCGACCAGCAACTTGACGGTGCCGCCCTTGGGCTCTCCATCGCGGTCATAGTCCATCGTCAACTCGTCACCGGCTTCGGCCCAGATTTCGCCGGTCTGCTCGTTGATGATGTCCTTGGCGACATAGCGGCCCAGGATATGATCGAAGGGCACCAGAAGTTCGGTGATCTTGCCGTCCTTGGTCCAGGTGTTCGCCATCTTCGGCGTCACCTTTTCGCCGGCCTTCAGCATCACTTCGCCGGTGGCGGCATCGACCAGATCATAAGTCGGACGGGTGCCCGACAGACGCTTGGGGAAGAACTTGGTGATCCAGCCCTTGTTCTTGACGTGACGGAAGTTGATCGTCTCGTAATAGGCATCCATGATGCCTTCCTGATCCATCCCCAACGCATAGAGCAGCGTCGTGACCGGCAGCTTGCGACGGCGGTCGATGCGCGCAAAAACGATGTCCTTGGCGTCAAATTCGAAATCCAGCCACGACCCGCGATAGGGAATGATCCGGCAGGCGAAAAGCAGTTTGCCCGAAGAATGAGTCTTGCCCTTGTCATGGTCAAAGAACACGCCCGGCGAGCGGTGCATCTGAGACACGATCACCCGCTCGGTGCCGTTCACGATGAAGGTACCGTTGTGGGTCATCAGGGGCATGTCGCCCATGTAGACGTCTTGTTCCTTGATATCCTTGACCGACCGGGCCCCGGTGGTTTCATCGACATCAAACACGATCAGACGCAGGGTGACTTTCAGCGGCGCGGCAAAGGTCATGTCGCGCGACTGGCACTCGTCCACGTCGTACTTGGGCTTTTCCAGCTCGTACTTGACGAACTCCAGCACCGCGGTTTCGTTGAAGTCCTTGATCGGGAACACCGACTGGAACGTGCCTTGGATGCCCTCGCCGTCCAGCGGCTTCGGGCTGTCGCCCGACCGCAAGAACAGATCATAAGAGGATTTCTGAACCTCAATCAGGTTCGGCATGTCCAGAACTTCGCGAATTTTGCCGAAATACCGACGGATCCGCTTCTGGCCAACGTAAGCTTGCGCCATGTTGATCGTAACCTTTCATCTTTTTTCGCCGGCGCGCGTCCTGTCGGGCACAGGGGCACGCCGCTTGGCGAGAGGGCCGTGGGGGTTCTATTCATGCCGCCTGTCCCGTCAGGCAGCTCCCGAACCTGTCACCGCACCTTGGAACCGGCTTTCGCAAAAGCCGCTGCCAAGACGCGCCAAACTGGACCGGGGTTGCCCCCGACCCAGTTCGCATTTTCAACGGCGGAACAGCGCGACGCTGTCCCGGCCTGAGTTACTTCAGTTCAACCTTGGCGCCGGCGGCTTCCAGAGTTTTCTTGAAGCCTTCGGCGTCAGCTTTCGAAACGCCTTCCTTCACCTTGCCGCCAGCCTCTACCAGGTCCTTGGCTTCTTTCAGGCCCAGACCGGTGATGGTGCGGACTTCCTTGATGACGTTGATCTTGTTCGGACCGGCTTCGGTCAGGACCACGTCAAATTCGGTCTTTTCTTCGACGGCTTCCGCCGCCACAGCCGGGCCGGCTGCCATCATGACAGCGCC
Organism: Paracoccaceae bacterium; assembly: GCA_031371185.1. Taxonomy (GTDB): domain Bacteria; phylum Pseudomonadota; class Alphaproteobacteria; order Rhodobacterales; family Rhodobacteraceae; genus CAIYZT01. The sequence continues at coordinate 1,948 of JANMJC010000456.1, forward strand.
ACCAGCAGCAGGCTCGATGCCATACTTGTCTTTCAGGATGGTCTTCAGTTCCTGCGCTTGCAGTAGGGTCAGACCGACGATTTGTTCGGCGAGTTTGTTCAGATCAGACATTTTGCTCATTCCGTAAGGTTAAGGGTTCCAACGCGTTGGGGATGTCCCACGCAGGTCAGGATCAGGCGGCTGCCTTTTCCTCGATGGTCGAAAGGATGCTTGCGATGTTCGCAGCAGGCGCGCCAATGGCACCGGCAAGGGCAGAAGCAGGCGACCCGATCATGCCGACGATCTGAGCGATAAGCTCTTCACGCGACGGCAGCGAGGCGACGGCTTTCACACCAGCCAGATCCAGAACCGTATCGCCCATCGCCCCGCCAAGGATCACGAACTTGTCGTTCACTTTGGCATAGGCATCGGTGACCTTGGCCGCAGCCACAGGATCTTCCGAAAAGGCAAGGACGGTCATGCCCGAAAGGAGATTGCCCATCTTAACGCCGGGCTTCCCATCAAGGGCGATTTTGGCGAGCTTGTTCTTGGCAACGCGGACGGACCCGCCTACTTCGCGCATTTTGGCGCGCAGGTCCTGCATCTGTGCAACGGTCATACCTACGTAGTGTGCTACCACAACCACGCCAGAGCTTGCGAAGATTTGGTCCAGATCGGCGACCACTTTCTCTTTTTGGGCTCTATCCACAGTTTCACTCCAAGTTTGGGGGATATACCCCCGGCTCATTCGCACCGGAAATTCCGGTACACGGGTCCTTACGGGACTTGAGCCTTCGCGCCCAAGGAGTGACCCCCAGGAAGATCAGGTCTGATCCCGTCTCAGGCAGGAATTACGGCTGGAAATCCAGCCACCCGCCGTCTCGGACGAAAAACAACAGGGGGCGCGACGAATCGCGCCCCTTGCTGCTGATGGCTACCTAGTCGCTGCGGGGTGGAATTCCAACCCCAAAATCATGACCTGACGGCAGGACCGCGCATTTAGGTTGGCGTCGGCTTTCGCGGCATCGTCGCAAGGAAGGTCGGCAGGTTCGGGTCCGCGATGCCGCGTCACCGGGTGGGCACCGAAAGCGCCCGTGCGATGCCGCAAAAGTCCGGGGTCGCCGGGATGCAGGGCGCACCGGGGCCGGGTGTCGGCAATCGCGGGCGAGGGTCTGATGCGGGTCTGCGGTCAGGTTCCCGTGATGCCCCTTTCGGCAAAAAAACGGCCGCCCAAGGGACGGCCGTGTTTCAGAAAGGTTGCGCCGTTGACCGGCGCGTCAGGGGCAGGTCACTTGGCGGTGGCCGAGGAGATGTCCACCGAAACGCCCGGGCCCATGGTCGAAGCTAGCGAGACCTTCTTCAGGTAGGCACCCTTGGCCCCAGCAGGCTTGGCGCGGCTGACGGCGTCAACAAAGGCGCGCACGTTCTGCGCCAGTTTGTCATCGCTGAACGACACCTTGCCGATCCCGGCATGGATCACGCCGGCCTTTTCGACCTTGAACTGCACTTCGCCACCCTTGGCAGCGGCGACGGCGGTTTTCACGTCCATCGTCACGGTGCCGACCTTGGGGTTCGGCATCAGGTTGCGCGGGCCCAGGATCTTGCCCAGACGACCGACCAGCGGCATCAGGTCCGGGGTGGCGATGCAACGGTCAAACTCGATCTTGCCGCCCTGGATAATCTCCAGCAGGTCCTCGGCGCCAACGATATCGGCACCGGCGGCCTTGGCCTCGTCTGCCTTGACACCCCGGGCGAACACGGCCACGCGGACGGTCTTTCCCGTGCCGTTCGGCAATTGCACCACGCCGCGAACCATCTGGTCGGCGTGACGCGGGTCGACGCCCAGGTTCATCGCGATTTCCAGCGTTTCGTCGAACTTCGCCGAAGCCGCCTTCTTGATCAGCGCCACGGCATCTTCAACCGAGATGTTGGCCTTGCCGACGAACAGCTCTTCAGCCTTGGCGACACGTTTTGCGATTTTTGTCATGATCTCAGCCCTTCACTTCGATGCCGCAGGAGCGTGCCGAGCCCAGAATGATGCTCATCGCCGCTTCGATCGTGTTGGCGTTGAGGTCTTTCATCTTGGTTTCCGCGATCTTGCGAACGGCGGCGACGGTGATCGAGCCGGCTACTTCGCGTCCGGGTTTCACCGAACCCTTGGCGCGGTTGCGTTTGCCGACCTGGGGCAGACCGGCGGCCTGCTTGATCAGGAACGACGCCGGGGCGGTCTTGAAGACCAGGCTGAACGACTTGTCCTGATAGTAGGTGATGATCACCGGCGTCGGCGTGCCCGGAGGCATGTCGGCGGTCTTGGCGTTGAATTCCTTGACGAAAGCCATGATGTTCAGGCCGCGTTGACCCAAAGCCGGGCCGACGGGCGGGGACGGGTTGGCTTGACCCGCTTTGACTTGCAGCTTCAGGCTGCCGATAATCTTCTTGGCCATCTGGCCTCTCCTTTGTCACAGCGCCCTCTGGCGCGGTTTAGTGGTTCGGTTTGTCACCTTGGGCGAACCCTTGGCGCGCACCTCCCACGCGATACACTCAGATCAAAGCTTGGTGACCTGGGTGAATTCCAATTCCACGGGCGTCGCGCGCCCAAAGATCGAGACCGAGACTTTCAGGCGCGAATGGCCCTCGTCCACTTCCTCGACCATGCCGTCAAAGCCTTCGAACGGGCCGTCCGACACCTTGACCTTTTCACCGATGTCAAAGCGGATCAGGTTGCGCGGGGCTTCCAGACCTTCTTCGACACGGTGCAGGATCGTGTTCACCTCGGCGTCGCGCATCGGCATCGGCTTGCCCTGCGGGCCCAGAAAACCGGTGACGCGGTTGATCGAGGAAATCAGGTGATAGCCCTGGCTGCTCATCTCCATCCGCACCAGAACGTAGCCCGGCATGAAACGACGTTCCGACGTCACCTTCTTGCCGCGGCGCACTTCCAGCACTTCTTCGGTGGGAACCAGCACTTCTTCGATCTCGTCGCCCAGACCGGCTTCGGCCACGGCAGTCCGGATCTGCTCGGCGACCTTCTTTTCGAAGTTCGACAGCACGCTTACCGAATACCAACGTTTGGCCATGCCCAAGTCACCCTTCTGCTCGGGCGGCTGGCCCGAATAATTCTGTCTTCAAAGGCAGTTACCCTGCCCGATTCCCATAAAAAACAGCGCGCAACTCGAATCGCTGCGCGCCCGTTCCGTCTGGTTTGCGCGGGGCTTATCCCGCACCTCCCGGAAATTCAAGCGATTTCCGATCGCCTGTCGCCGGGCAAAGCCTGTCAGAACGCGCTCAGAACCGAGCTAAGTCCGAATTTGATCAGCACGTCGATCAGCGAAAAGAAGGTGGCGGTCAGGGCGGCCATGATGAACACCATGATCGTGGTCAACACCACCTCGCGGCGGTTTGGCCAGGTGACCTTTCCAACCTCGGTGCGGACTTGTTGCAGGAACTGTGCGGGCGATGTGTTGGCCATCATGTCTATCCGGTCAATCATTTCTGGGGTCGGTCTGGGGCTGAGATACGCGGTCGGAACCCGAAGTTCAAGCCTGACCGCGGGGCCGGGCCGACTGCGGTCCGGATCGCCGTCACCGCAGGCGCGGAAAAGATCGGGTTCGGTCCCGGTCTTGCCACAAAGCGGTTGCACGGTATCCGCGATACCAGGGGGTTCGGGTCCGCGATGAGCATGGCGACGAGTGATGACTTTGTGGCACGGCTGGCCCGGGTAAAGGCCAATGCCGGGCGCAGCATCATCATGGTCGGGGCCGACGACAGCTTTGTACACGAGCGCAAGGCCCGCCAGGTTGTGTCGCGCCGGCGCGAGGTCGGCGAAACGCTGGTCGCGCCTGCCGGTTTGGCCATGGCGCTTCTTCTGGGCATGGTGGCTGTGCTTTTGGGTCAGGTTCTGCGGTTCCATTTGACGGCGGGGGGCGACGAGCTTCGCAGTCCGGGCACCGAACTGGTGTTGCTGGTGGGTGTCGGGCTGGCCGGGTCCTTCGTGCTGGCGCAGGTGTTTCGCCTGACATCGAAAGGCCAACGCGCCTTGCAGGGGCTGGGCGTGCTGGTCATGGCCTGCAGCAGCCACACTCTGAGCCATTGGATGCCGGGCCCGATGTCGCTGGCGTTTTCGCAACAATGGGTGGCGCAGATACAGAACAGCGCCCCGCCCAACACGCTTTTGCTGGGCGAGACCTATCTGGCCTGGGGTCAGGCGCCGCTGGCGGCCGGGCTGAGCGAGGTCCAGACCGTGGCGGGGATCTGCGCGACCGGCGGAGCGAGGGTTCAGTTGATCGTGCTGGACAGCGCCAAGGACCCGTCTGTGGCCAAGGCAGGGACGGAACCGCAGGACTGCGTCGAAGGATAGGGTGCTGACCGGCAACGGTCAGGCGGCCGGCGTTTCGGGGCCGGACGAAATGATCGCCCTGATTTCGGATTCCACCCGGTCGATAAGGGTGTTCAGCGCCGCCTCTGCCGCATCCGGGTCACCGGCCACGATCGCGTCGGACAGGTTGCGGTGCGGCGGGAACGAGGCAAGCCCGAAGCCGGGCACCGAAAACGGCGATTCGGCCGAGCGTTCAAAGGCCTCGTCCATGCGCTGAAGGATCTGGCCGAACATCGGGTTGCCGGTCGCATCGCAGATCGCGCCGTGGAACGCCGCATCCGCCGCGCGGTATGGCAACCCGGCATCGACCACGCGCAGCAATTCGTCGCACAGCCGCGAAATCTCGGTGCGCTGCCGCAGGGTCGCCTTGGTCGCCGCCCGCCTGACGGTGCCGCTTTCGATCACCCGTCGCATGTCCAGGAGCCGCAGGATCGCCTCGCCCTCCAACTGCACCATCCTGGGCAGTGGCCCCTGCGAGGTCTGGACCTTGGCCGTCAGATAGGTGCCGTCGCCGCGACGCCGCCGGATCAGACCCAGCCCTTCCCAACGGTTCAGCGCCTCGCGGATGGTGGATCGCCCCACCCCAAGCGCCGTCGCCAGCCCCACTTCGGGCGGCAGGCGGTCACCCACCTGAAGGCCGGCCCGTTCGATCATTTCGGCCAGGGCATCCAGCACCGCCACGCCCCGCGTGGGCATGTCGATGGGCTCCAGATAATGCAGGGCGCCGCGTTTCATGCCGTCACTCCGATCGGATCGCTTAAGCCTTGGCTGATAAGTCCGGCAGAAGTTCTGTCAAGGCCCTTACCAGCAGGTCCATCTGCTTTTGGGTGTTATATCCCTGGGCCGAGACCCGCACGATGCTGCGGTCCTGCCAGTTGAAACAGGGAATTTCGATGCCGTAGCGGGCCATCAGGGTCCGCTGCAAGTCCAGAGGGTCGCAGGGCGGGACGGGCATCGACACCATCTGCGGCGCGCAGAAGGGCGGGCTGCATAGGCCCTGAAGCCCGGTCAGGCGGGCGACACGCGCGGCGGTGTCCTGCACCAGATCGTGACAGGCGCGCGCCACCTTGTCCCAACCGTGCTGACGCCGAAAGGCGATCGCGGCGGGCACGGCCAGCCACGACGACGGGTCGCGGGTGCCCTGCATTTCCAGCATGTCGACAAAGCGCGAATTGCCGAAGACGCCGGGGGCATCGGGGTCCGCGCTCCAGCCATGGCTGATCACGAGCGGGTTGATCATGGAATGCAGATCCCGTCGCACATGCAGGAACGCGGCCCCCTTGGGCGCCATCAGCCATTTATGGCAGTTGCCGGCGTAGAAATCGGCGCCCAGTGCGTCAAGGTTCAAAGGAATATGGCCCGGCGTATGGGCCCCGTCGATCACCGACCATATGCCGCGCGCACGGGCCGCATCGACCGCCGGCTTGATCGGAAACAGCAGGGCCGTGGCCGAAGTGATGTGGCTGAGAAACAGCACGCGGGTCCGCTCGGTCATGCCCGCCACGAGAGCGGCGGTAAACGCGGGCTCGGACACCAGCGGCAAGGGCACCTTCACCACGACAATCCGCGCACCGGTCTTGCCGCAGACATAGGCCCAGGTCTTTTCCAGTGCTGCATATTCGTGGTCGGTGGTCAGAATCTCGTCGCCCGGTCGCAGGGCCAGCGACTGCGCCACGATGTTCAGCCCCGCCGTGGCATTGGTCAGCCCGACGATGTCTTGCGGCTGCGCGCCGATCAAGGTCGCCACGGCTTCGCGCGCGTCGCGCATCCAGCCGGACAGCCCGCGATTGGGGTCAAGAAAGGCGACCGGCTGACTTTCCAGCTTTCGTTGCCAGCGCTGATAATCTTCGAAAACCGGGCGCGGACAGGCACCATAGGACCCGTGGTTCAAAAAGGTGACATCCGGGTCAAGCAGGAACAGGGGGCCAAGGTTCTCGGTCATCTCAACGCCCTTTCAAGGTGGGGTCCAGCGCATCGCGCAGCCCATCACCGAACAGGGTGGTCGCCAGGACCGTGATGGCCAGCGCCGCCGTCGGAAACACCGCCATATGCCAATAGAAATACATGAAATTCATACCCACGTTGATCATTTGCCCCCAACTTGGCACCGGAGGCGGCACGCCGATCCCCAGAAAGCTCAGAGAGGCTTCCAGCATCATCGCAAGCGGAATGGCCAGCACGAAGCCGACGATGATCGGCGACACCGAGTTGGGGATCAGATGACGCCAGATGATATAGCCGGGGGTAGCGCCAAGCGCCTGTGCCGCACGCACGAATTCCTTTTCGCGAAAGGCTTTGACCTGCGCGCGCACCAGAAGGCAGACCTGCACCCAACCGAACAGGGCTGCGATCAGCACGATGGTGACAAAGCCGCCATTGGTCAGAGCGCCCAACAGCATGGCGGCCAGCAGGGGCGGCACGACCGAGAACAGCTCGATCAGGCGCATGACCAGCCAATCGGCCCTGCCCCCGTAATAGCCCGCGATGGCCCCCAGAGGAATGCCGATCAGGACCGAAAACAGCGCGGCGGTAAATCCGATGGTCAGCGAAACCCGGGCGCCGTAAACGATGCGGGCAAAGAAATCGCGGCCCAGATCGTCGATGCCCATGGGATGGGCGGCCGACGGGAAAGCCAGCGCCTCGGTCAGGTAATCCTGATCCTCGTATCCGGTCAGGGTGATCAGCGGCGCGAAGATCGCCATCAGGATGATGACCAGCAGGATCCCCCCGCACAGCACGGCGGCACGGTTGTCGCCAAAGCGGCGCAGCGCGAAATATAGGGGGCTGCGTTGCCGGGGGCTGGTTTGCTGGGGGCTGATTTGGGCGGTCATGGGCGGCCCCCGACCCGGATGCGCGGGTTGACCAGGGCATAGACGATATCGGAAATCAGATAGGCGATGCAGAACATGAAGGTGATCATCAGGATCAGCGCCATTTCCAGCGGATAGTCGCGCAGGTTGATCGACGACACGAAATAGGCCCCCAGCCCCGGCACGCGGAACATCGCCTCGACAAAGATCGACCCGGTTGCCGTGCCGATGAACATCGGCAGAAAAACCGT
>JANMJC010000496.1:0-4733 GCA_031371185.1 Paracoccaceae bacterium
CCTGATTTGTCACCACAATCGCGGCATTAGCACCCTTCAACCAAACCCGCACCGCCTGCGCCAAAACATAAGTGTTGGCGCTGGTCGAAGGCCCGAACGACACCTGTTCGCCCGTGACCCCCATCATCGCCGCCAACCGCGCCCGCGCCTCGTCCATCTCGGCACCGCCCTCTTGCGCCCCGGGATAGGGGCCATAGGGCTGAACCTTGCGGTCGGTGTAGAACCGGTGCAGCCGGTCCACCACCTGACGGCAGGGAAAGGATCCCCCGGCATTTTCAAAAAAGGCATGGCCCCCCAGCACCGGGCTGGAAAAAGCCGGGAACTGGCTGCGCACGAAATCCTGGTCAAGTCTGGTCATCCGGGGTCCCTTTGGGCTGATGTACGATACGCTTCAGAGGGGACGGCCCCCCAAAGCATGGCAGGTCTTCCAGCCAAGCCGATCCGGGCGCACCCTGACCGGCAGACCCCAGCCCGCAAAGACCGCAGATCGGTACGTCAACGCCATGGCTACAAAAACCGAAAAGCAGTTGCAAGCCGTCCTGTGCGCCGCGATGCCAGCCCTCGGCCCGCCCCGAACCTCGCGAAGGGCGGCCCTTTGGTGCCCGGTTGCGCGAAATCTCGCGGAAAATCGCCCAAACCTTCCCGGTTTCGCGGCCCCCGGAAAACATTTGATCAAATTTTCACGAAAAGGCTTGAGCGCGGGCCTTGCCGCCACTAGCATCGATCCATTGACCACTCGCGCGTCGTGGGGACGACGTAAAAACTCGACCGACAGGAGCTTCGATGAAATCGCTGACCACTCTTCTGGTGGCCTCTGTAGCCACGCTTGCACTGACCTCTGCCGCCCGCGCCGCCGACCCTGAACTGATCGTGTTCGACTGGGCCGGGTTTGAAAACGAGGCGTTGATCGCCCCCTATGTCGCCAAATATGGCGACATGCCGACCTATTCCTTCTTTGGCGACGATGACGAAGCCTTTACCAAAATGTCCTCGGGGTTCAAGGCCGACGTGGCCCACCCTTGCGCCCAGATGATCCAGAAATACCGCGACGCCGGACTGATCGAGCCCTGGGATGTCAGCCGCATCCCCGAATACGGCAATATCGCCGCAAGGTTCAAGAATTCCACCGTCTTTGCCGATGACGGCGGCGTCTGGTTCATCCCGACCGACTATGCCTATACCGCCATCGCCTATAACCCCGAAACCGTGCCGGCCGAAGACGTGGCCTCGCTGAACGTCTTCATCGACCCGAAATATGCCGGACGCACCACCCTGCCCGACAACACCGACGACAACTTCTCGCTGGCGTTGCTGGCGACCGGGGTCTCCGACTGGACCGCGATCACCGAAGAGCAGTTTCAGGCCGCCGCCGCCTGGCTTCGGCTGGCCCATGCCAATGTGCGCACCTATTGGGCCGATCCGGCCCAGAACGCCCAGTTGATGAAAACCGGCGAGGCGCTGGTCTCGTGGTCGTGGAACGACGGGGTGGCCGCGATGAAGGCCGAAAACCTGCCCGTCGGATTTCAGCGCGAACCCAAGGAAGGGGTCGCGTCGTGGTTCTGTGGCTATGTGAACTTCAAGGACGCGCCGGGCAGCGAAGACAAGGCCTATGACTTCATCAACGCCTGGCTGGATCACGGCTCGGCCAAGGGTCTGTTGGAAAACTTCGGCTATGCCAGCACCAACGAGGCCGCGATGGCGTCGATTTCGCTGGACGAGTTGAAGGCGGGCAATGTGGACCCGGTCAAGGGCATCCTGCTGGCGCAGGTGCCGATCGATCCCGCGATGCGCGACCGCATGACCCAGGAATTCGAAATGATCAAATCGGGTTTCTGATCTGGTCCCTTCCCCTTGAAGGCGCCCGGGCCTCTGGCTGCGGGCGCCTTTTTCACAGGCGCGCGAAACCCCCGCTTGTGCCCGGCCGGTCGCGGCCCTATATTCCATCTTGCTCGGGGGAAACCCCAGACTATGGCGATAAACGCACCTATAATAAGCGGCTCGGACCCGGGGGCGGTACCCGGCGACTCCACCAGACACCCGACATTGCGGGGGCAAGGGGTCGAAACAGGATCGACGAACGTCCAAAAAGGCCAGCTTTCGCCCGGTAGGTACCACCGTTATCGGACCGCAAGTACAGTTGCCAATGACAACCGTGCTCCGATGGCTCTGGCTGCGTAAGCAGTTCGAACATCGAAAACTAAGTCCCTGCGCTTAGCCGCGTAGGGCGGGGTTCGCAGGTACCTGGCAACAGAAACCTGCACCTTTTCTCCGACCTCGGAACCCCAAATTCCTTCGAAGGAATTTGCAAAAGTCTTAGAAGACTTTTGGTCCCTTGACCCGGGTTCCGCCCCGTCCTAGACAGCCTGCATGGGGTCCGCGAACGCCCCGCGAGGCTTTGGCTCAAGTGTCGCATCCCCGGACCATGCCCCAAGGATGCCCCCATGCCCCAATTCGGCCAGATCACGCCCGCCCAGCTTGCCCGGCTGATGGGCACCCCCGATTGCCCCTTGATCCTGGACGTCCGCACGCCCGAAGACCTGGGCGCCGATCCGCGCCTGATCCCCACGGCGCGCGCGGTGGCCCCTTCCCTGATCGCCACGCAGGCTGATCCGTCGCGCCGCGCGGTGGTTTCGTGCAACCGGGGCCGAAAACTGTCCGAAGGGGCGGCCGCCCTGTTGCGCGCCCAGGGGATGGAGGCCGAGGTGCTGGAAGGCGGTCATCTGGCCTGGGTCGCGGCGGGCCTGCCGCTGGTGCCGCAGGCCGCCCTTGCGGGCACCGACCTGTGGGTCACCCGCCACCGCCCCAAGATCGACCGCATCGCCTGCCCCTGGCTGATCCGACGCTTCATCGCTCCCGCCGCGCGCTTTCTGTTCGTGGCCCCCGCCGAGGTGCCCGCCGTCGCCAGTCTGTTTGGCGCCACCCCCTTCGACATCGAGGACACGCCTTTTTCGCATCGCGGCACCGGCTGCACCTTTGACGCGATGATCGACGATTTCGGCCTGTCGCACCCCGCCCTTGCCCGGCTTGCGCTGGTGGTGCGCGCCGCCGACACCGACCGCCACGACCTTTCGCCGCAGGCGGCCGGGCTCTTGGCGCTGTCGGTGGGGCTAAGCCGGATGTACCGCGATGATCTGGCCCAGTTGGCGGCCGGCATGCCCCTGTATGACGCGCTGTACCGGTGGGCGCGGGACGGCTTTGACGAAGGCCACGACTGGCCCGCCGGACGCCCGCAATGACCGTTCCAGTCTCCAAGGCAGACATGACCCCGACCGCAGACCCGACGATCACCCCTTCGCTGGCCGACCTGACCCGCGCCTTTGCCCGCATCGGGGTCCTGTCCTTTGGCGGGCCTGCGGCGCAGATCGCCCTGATGCACCGCGAGATCGTCGATGAACGCCGGTGGGTGGCCGAAAAGGACTACCTGTCGGCCCTGTCGTTCTGCATGTTGCTGCCCGGCCCCGAGGCGATGCAACTGGCCACCTGGATCGGCTGGCGCACCCATGGCACGCTTGGCGGGCTGATCTCCGGCTTGCTGTTCGTGCTGCCCGGGGCTTTCGTGGTGCTGGCCCTGTCGATGGTCTATGCCGCCTTCGGGCAGGTGCCGCTGGTGGCCGCATTGTTCACCGGCGTGCAGGCCGCCGTGATCGCCGTGGTGATCGAGGCGCTTTTGCGCGTGGCCAGGCGTGCCCTGAAGGGCCGGGCGCAGCGGGTCGTGGCGCTGCTGGCGTTTTTGGGCCTGTTCCTGTTCAGCCTGCCCTTTCCGGTCATCATCCTTTCCGCCGGGATCTGGGGATATCTTTCGACACCGCCCGGACCCGGTCGGCCGGTTGCGGGCCCGGCCCCCTGGGCTGCATCCCTTAAGGCGGTGGGGATCTGGGGCGCGGTCTGGCTTGTGCCCCTGGGGTTGTTGGTGGCCGAGGGCGGGCTTCTGGCCGAAATCGGCACGTTCTTTTCCAAACTGGCGCTGTTGACCTTTGGCGGAGCCTACGCCGTGCTGGCCTGGATGGCGCAAGAGGTGGTTGCCGCCAAGGGCTGGCTGACGCTGCCGCAGATGATGGACGGGCTCGGGCTGGCCGAAACCACGCCGGGACCGTTGATCCTGGTCACCGAATTCGTCGGCTATTTGGCGGCCTATCAGCAGGGCGGCGTGGCGATGGGTCTGGCGGGGGCGGCGATTGCGGTCTGGATGACCTTTGCCCCGTGCTTCCTGTGGATCTTTGCCGGGGCCCCCTGGATCGCACGCCTGACCGCGGCGCCACGGCTGTCGGGCGCGCTTCTGGGCATCACGGCGGCGGTGGTCGGGGTGATCGGCCACCTGGCCCTGTGGTTCGCGCTGCATGTGATCTTTGCCCAGCACGTCACCCTTGCGGCCGGCCCCCTTCACGTCACCTTGCCCGACCCCACGACCTTGAAACCCGTCATGGCCGCCATTGCCGCCATCAGCGCCTATCTCTTGCTGCGCCGCCACTGGCCCCTGATCGGGGTTCTGGCGCTTGCAGCGGGGCTTTCGGCCGGCGTCAGCCTGATCTGAGACGGCAAATCCTCGGGCCCCTCTTTCCTTCGACCGCGAATCCCCCCATGTTCGCGGTGTGAAGGAAAGGAATTCGCATGGCCCGTTCGATTGACTACGGCACCCTGATGCACCGCGCCATGCGGGGACTGATCCAGTCGGTTCTGCAGGATGTCGCGGCCAATGGCCTGCCCGGCGCGCATCACTTCTTCATCACCTTCGA
>JANMJC010000521.1:0-8170 GCA_031371185.1 Paracoccaceae bacterium
TGCATGAACGACCGGAACCCGCGTTGCTCTTTCATCAACTTCCAAATATCCTGTGGCTTCGGTGGCCAAGGGGCCGCCGGGGTTGGCCGTCCCCTGGCCACAGGATGACAGTCATGGCCGCAAAAGAAAAGCCAAGCGCCCCGAAAGGCATGGCCAAGCCCGTGGCCGCCAAAACCACCGCCACCCGCGACGCCGCCACCCCGGAGGGCGAGCGCATAGCCAAGGTCCTGTCGCGGCGCGGTGTCGCGTCGCGTCGCGAGGCCGAGCGCATGATCGAGATCGGCGAGGTCACGGTGAACGGCAAGGTCATCACCTCGCCCGCGCTGAACGTGACGCCGCGCGACCGGATCACAATCTCGGGCCACCCGCTGCCGCCCGAAGAACCCGCGCGGCTGTGGCTGTATTACAAGCCCGAAGGTCTGGTAACTTCGGAATCCGACGAGAAAGGTCGCGAAACCGTTTTCGCGAACCTGCCCGAGGAGTTGCCGCGCGTCATGTCGATCGGGCGGCTTGACCTGAATTCCGAAGGCCTGTTGCTGTTGACCAACGATGGCGAGTTGAAGCGCAAGTTGGAACTGCCCTCGACCGGGTGGCTGCGCAAATACCGCGTCCGGGTCAACGGCAACCCCACCGATGTCGATCTGGAACCCTTGCGCCGCGGAATCACCGTTGAAGGCGAGCGGTTTCAGCCGATGGTGGTGACGCTGGACCGCATTCAAGGGGCCAACGCCTGGATCACCGTGGGCCTGCGCGAGGGCAAGAACCGCGAAATCCGCCGGGCGCTGAACGCGATCGATCTGTATGTGAACCGGCTGATCCGGGTGTCCTATGGCCCGTTCCGTCTGGGCGATCTGCAGCCCGGTCAGGTCGAAGAGGTGCGCCAGAAGGTGCTGAACGACCAGTTGGGCGGCGGATCAACCGAGGCGGACGACGTCAAGCCCGCCCGCCGCACGCCGGCAACCCCGTCGAACGCCAGCCCCGGACCCGGCGCCAGACTGCCCGAGGGCGAGGGTCTGCGGCGTTTGTCGGACACCTTCCAGAAGTCCCTGAAACCGTCTGGCGACGACGCCCGCCCGCGCTCCGTGGTCAAGCGGTCAACCGCGAAACCCTACAGCGCCGAACCCGACCGCGACGAACGCCCCTCGGGCGCGCGCCGCCCGACCGCCAAACCCGGCGGCCTTGCGGGGGCCCCGGCGCACCGATCCGCCGCCAAACCTGCCCCGTCAGGGCTGCGCAAACCTGCCGGGGGGGCGGCAAAACCCGCCGGACTGCGCCCGTCAGCCCCGCGCAAGCCCTCTGGTCCCAAGGGACGCGGTTAAGCGAATCCTTGCCTTGGGGGAAATTCTGAAGGATTTCCCCCAAGGGTCCATTGGCAATCGCCGGTTCCCGCGCCTATAGTCTTCAGGCCTTCAAGGGCATTTGGGGTACAACATGTCCGGCAAGGCGCTGCAAAATCTGCTGTTTGTGCTGTTCGCGGGCCTGACGGCCTATGTCGCCTTTGGCGGAGGTCTGTGATGGCGCAACGCTTTGGCGGCAAATACAGCCCGAATGCCGCCCTGCCCCCGGGCGCACCTGCCTCGTCCTTGCCCCCCCCCTGCCCCGGAGGCCGGAACCGGCGCGCGCTCGGGCGTGATGTTCATCCTGCCGTTCCTGTTTCTGGGTCCGTTGTTCGGCGGCAGTCCGGACCGGCTGATCCTGTCGCTGGCAGCCGCCGCGCTGATGCTGGCGGCCGCGTTCCTGACGCGCGAGGGCATCAAGGCCCACCGCGCCTTTGACGCGCGCAAGGTCGCCCGCCGTCCGGCCTTTCCGCGCAAGATCGTGGCTTCGGTGTTGGCCGGGCTTGCCCTGGCGGCCGGCACGGCGGTCTGGGCCACAGGCCCGGTGTATCCAGCGCTGTTCGGGCTGATCGGGGCCGCCCTGCATCTGGGCGCCTTTGGCCCCGATCCCTTGCACGACAAGGGCGCCGAGGGCATCGACCAGTTCCAGTCGGACCGAGTGGCGCGCGCCGTGGACGAGGCCGAGGGATATCTGAAGGGCATGGCCGACGCCATCCTGCGCGCGGGCGATGCGCAGATGGAGCGGCGCGTGGCCGCTTTCGCCCTTGCCGCGCGGGGTCTGTTCCGGTCCGTTGAAAACGATCCCGGCGATCTGACCGCCGCGCGCAAGTTCCTGTCGGTCTATCTGATGGGCGCGCGCGACGCGACGGTCAAGTTTGCCGATCTTTACGCCCAGAACCGCGATGCCAAGGCGCGGGCCGACTACGAGGCGCTGCTGGGCGATCTGGAAACCAATTTTGCCGAACGCACCCGCGCGCTTCTGGCCAGCAACCACAGAGATCTTGACGTCGAAATCGCCGTTCTGCGCGATCGGCTGAAACTGGAAACGTAAATAGGCGCGGAAAAGTCACCGCAGCCCCTGTCACGAGGACAAATGTCATGGCCACCGAAACCCAAACCGCCGCCACCAATGCCTTGGCCGAGGTGGAAAAGATCACGGCCACCATCCTGCCCGAACCCGGCACGGCCATCGTGGCGCTGCACGAGGCCCCCGCCCCGGTTGCCGCCGAGATCAAGAAGCGGATGGACGAGATCGACATGGCCAACACCCAGTCGATCATCTCGTTCGGATCGGGCGCGCAGGCCGAATTGCAGGTCATCAGTCAGGAAATGCTGGCGGGGGTGAAGAACAAGGATGTGGGCCCGGCCGGCGACAGCCTGCGCAACATCGTCACCACGATCCGCGGCTTTTCGATTTCCGAACTGGACGTGCTCCGCGAGCGCAGTTTCTGGGACAAGATCCTGGGCCGTGCGGCACCCTTCGCCAAGTTCGTCGCGCGCTATGAAGAGGTGCAGGGCCAGATCGACAAGGTCACCAACGACCTTCTGATGCACGAGACCACCTTGCTGAAAGACATCAAAAGCCTGGATGTCCTTTATGCCAAGACCTTGAATTTCTACGACGAACTGGCGCTTTACATCGCGGCGGGCGAGGCCAAGCTGGCCGATCTGGACGCCAACGACATTCCCGCCAAAGAGGCGGTGGTCAAAGCCGCGCCCGAGGCGGATCAGGTGAAGATGGCGCAGGAATTGCGCGATTTGCGCGCCGCGCGCGACGATCTGGAACGCCGGGTCTACGATCTGAAACTGACCCGTCAGGTCACCATGCAGTCGCTGCCCTCGATCCGTCTGGTGCAGGAAAACGACAAGTCGCTGGTCACCAAGATCAACTCGACCCTCGTCAACACCGTGCCCTTGTGGGAGACCCAACTGGCGCAGGCGGTGACCATCCAACGCTCACGCGAGGCGGCAGAGGCGGTGCGCTCGGCCAATGACCTGACCAACGAACTTTTGACCAAGAACGCCGAAAACCTGCAGGAAACCAACCGCGTGGTGCGCACCGAGATGGAGCGCGGCGTGTTCGACATCGAGGCGGTCAAGAAGGCCAATGCCAGCCTGATCGCCACCATCGAGGAAAGCCTGTCGATTGCAGACGACGGCAAGGCCAAGCGTGCGGCGGCCGAGATTGAACTGGTCAAGATGGAGCATGACCTGCGCGACACCCTGTCGGCGGCCAAGGCGCGCGGCACCGCGTCGGGTGCCAATCTTGGCGAAGCTTTGGGGGCCTGACGTTTCGGCATGTCCCCGCCCCGGTCCCGCTGGCTGCCCGCGGTCGTCGCATTTGTGACGCTGACCGGACTTGTCGCCTGCGGGTCCGGGGGCCGAATTCCGGTTGCGCCGAACCGTTCGCCGCCGCCCGTCCTGCTGCCGGTGACCGCGCCCGAAACCGCCGCCAGCGCGGCCGAGCGGGCCTATTACGCCCAGACGCAGGAAACCCTGCTGTCCTCGGGCCTGCTGCGCACCGATGGGGGCGGCGCGGACGCGACCTTTGACGCCACCGATCTGGCCGCGAACTTCCTGAAGATCGCGTTTTACGACGAATACGACCCCGCGCTGAACTCTTTGGTGCAGCAAGAGGCGCCCTCGACCTTAAGCCGGTGGGCGCAGCCGGTGCGGGTGTCGCTGGAGTTTGGGCCGTCGGTTTCGGCAGTGCGGCAGGCGACCGAGCGCGCCCGCGTCGGGTCATACCTTGGCCGCCTGTCGGCCCTGACCGGCCTGACCATCAGCATCGAAGACCGCCGGACGAATTTCGTGCTGTACATCGGAAGTGTCGATGAGCGCCGCGCCCTGGGGCCGCGCCTGCAACAGGCCCTGCCCGGCCTGTCGCCCGAATTGGAGCAGGGCGTGACCCGGATGGGCCATGCCAATTTCTGTCTGGTCTATGTCAATACCGATGCGACCGGCAAGTTCAAGGAACGCGCGATGGCGGTGATCCCGTCGGAATTGCCTGATCTGATGGGTCTGATGTGTCTGCAAGAGGAACTGGCGCAGGGGCTGGGGCTGGGCAACGACAGCCGCGCGGCCCGGCCCTCGATCTTCAACGACGACAATGAATTTGCCACGCTGACCCCGCAGGATGAATTGATGCTGCGGATGCTGTACGCCCCCGCCCTCCGCCCCGGCATGACCGAAGCGCAGGCGCGTCCCATCGTGATAACCCTTGCAAGCCGCTTGATGGGCGGTGAAACTTGATCCAACACCCAATTTCTGGCGCCGCGCGCGTGACAAAGGAGTAGTCCCATGGTTTTCGGTTTTCTGACGGGCGAATTCATTGATGTCATCAGCTATCTGGATGACACCCGCGACACGATGGTCTGGCGGTTCGAGCGGCAGGGCAATGCCATCAAATACGGCGCAAAGCTGACCGTGCGCGAGGGGCAGGCGGCCGTCTTCATCCACGAAGGCCAGTTGGCCGATGTCTTTGGCCCGGGTCTTTACATGTTGGAAACCAACAACATGCCGATCATGACCACCCTGCAACACTGGGACCACGGCTTTGACAGCCCGTTCAAGTCCGAGGTTTATTTCGTCAACACCACCCGCTTCAACGACAACAAATGGGGCACCAAGAACCCGATCATGGCGCGCGACCCCGAGTTTGGCCCGGTGCGCCTGCGCGCCTTTGGCACCTATTCGATGCGCGTCACCGACCCCGGCAAGTTCCTGACCGAGATTGTCGGCACCGATGGAGAGTTTACCGCCGACGAGATCAGCTTTCAGATCCGCAACGTGATCCTGCAAGAGGTGTCTCAGGTGCTGGCCAAATGCGGCATTCCGGTGCTGGACATGGCCGCTAACACCGCCGATCTGTCCAAGATCATCACCACCGCGATCGGCCCCAAGATTGCCGATTACGGCATTTCGCTGCCCGAATTCTACATTGAAAACATCTCGCTGCCCGAAGAGGTGGAAAAGGTTCTGGACAAGCGCACCTCGGTCGGGATTGCGGGTGATCTGAACAAATACATGCAGTTCAATGCCGCCGAAGGCATGGCCAACCCCAATTCGGGCGTGGGGGCCATGGTGGGCGCGGGGATGGCGGCCGGCATGGGGATGAGCATGGCCGGGGGGGCCGGGCCCTGGGGGGCGCCGCCGGTTGCCGCCGCACCGATGGCCCCGCCGCCGCCGCCTACGGCTGCGAAGGTCTGGCATGTCGCGGAAAACGGCGCCACCAAGGGGCCTTTCGGCGAGGCGGAGCTTGCCACGATGGCCACCAGTGGCGGGCTAGGGGCGGCCACGATGGTCTGGACGGCGGGTCAGGACGGCTGGAAACCGGCCGGGCAGACCGACCTTGCCCGGCTGTTCGCCCAGATCCCGCCGCCCCCGCCCGGAAACTGATCCGTGACACAGGTCGCCGAAGAACACCGCTGGCCCTGCACCTCTTGCGGGGCAGATCTGACCTATGCGCCGGGCCAGACCGAACTGGTCTGCCAGCATTGCGGCCATGTCCAGACGATCACCGCAGCCCCGCCGCGGGTCAAGGCGCGCGCCCTGGGCGAAATCCCCCTGGCGCGGGGTCTGGCAGAGGCCGAGGACACCGCGATCACCGACGAGGTTCGCACCACCTCCTGCCCGTCCTGCGGCGCGGTGGTGGAGTTTACCGGCGCGTCCCATGCCGCCAATTGCCCGTTCTGCGCCACGCCCGTGGTGGTGGACACCGGCAGCCACCGACGCCTGAAACCTCATGCCCTGATCCCCTTCGTGCTGACCGAAAGCGCCGCGCGCGACGCGCTGACCAAATGGCTGGGGTCCTTGTGGTTCGCGCCCAACGGGCTGCTGGAATACACCCGCAAGGGCCGCACGCTTGCCGGGATCTATGTGCCGTTCTGGAGTTTCGACGCCGACACCGCCAGCCGCTATACCGGAGAGCGCGGCGAGCATTATTACGAAACCCGCACCGTTTCGGTCATGGTCAACGGCAAGCGCGAAACTCGGCAAGAGCGCGTTCAACACACCCGCTGGTATCCGGCGTCGGGCCGGGTGGCGCGGTTTTTTGACGACATGCTGGTCATGGCCTCCAAAAGCCTGCCCAAGCGCCTTGGCAACGATCTGACACCCTGGGATCTGGCCCGGCTGGAACCCTATGCGCCCGAATACCTGGCCGGGTTTCAGGCCGAAGGCTATACGGTGCTGTTGCCCGAGGGCCATGCCGAAGCGCGCGAGCGCATGGCGCAGATCATTGAACAGGATGTCCGGCGCGATATCGGCGGCGACGAACAGCGGGTGTCGTCGGTCGATACCACCTGGCAGGACGAGACCTTCAAGCACATCCTGCTGCCGGTCTGGACCGCCGCTTACAAGTATTCGGGCAAAAGCTTTCAGTTTCTTGTCAATGGCCAGACCGGAGAGGTTCAGGGCGAGCGGCCGTACAGCTGGTGGAAGATCGGCTTTGCCGTGCTGGCCGTGGCCGTCGTGGTGCTGGGTGCGGTCTATCTGAACGACCCCACGACCCTGGGCCTGCCGCGACCGGACTGGATGAACTGAGCGCCAGTTCCCAAGGGAAAACGGGGGGGAGCACACCCCCCGCTGCGCGGTTTGTGCCAAACCCCGCACGCCCCCGTGGGATGTTTTCGAACAGAGGCATGAGCCGGGCCGGTTGACTTATGCCCGCGCGGGCGCGATAGCCGCGACACACCAGAGGGGGGGGCCGATGCGCATTCTTGACCATGCCCGGATTGCCGAACTGCCGAACCCCTATTTCGGCAAGGTGCGCGACTGTTACGATCTGCCGCCCGATGCCGACCATCCGCTTGGTCGCCGCATCCTGATTTCCTCGGACAGGATTTCGGCCTTCGACCGCATCCTGGCCGCGATCCCGTTCAAGGGTCAGGTGCTGACCCAGGTGGCGCGCTGGTGGTTTGACCGCACCGCCGACATCTGCGCCAGCCATGTGCTGGCCTATCCCGACCCGAACGTGGTGATCGGCCAGAGGCTGAACATCCTGCCGGTCGAGATCGTGGTGCGCGGCTATCTGGCGGGCAGCACCTCGACCTCGGTTCTGACCCGGTACAAGGCGGGCGCGCGGGAGATGTATGGCCATGTCCTGCCCAAGGGTCTGAGCGACAATCAGGCGCTGCCTGCCGCCATCATCACGCCGACCTCGAAGGCCTTCGACGGCGGCCATGACGAACCTTTGACCGCGCAAGAGATTGTGGCGCAAGGACTTTTGACGCTGGCGCAGTGGGACGAGGTTTCGGCCAAGGCGCTGGCCCTGTTCGCGCGCGGGCAAAGCCTCGCGGCCGAGCGCGGCCTGATCCTGGTGGACACCAAATACGAATTCGGGCTGGATGCGCAGGGCCGCATCCTGATTGCCGACGAGATCCACACCCCCGACAGCAGCCGCTACTGGATCGCCGCAGGCTATGGCGCGGCCTTTGCCGCCGGCACCCGCCCGCCCAGCTTTGACAAGGATGTGATCCGGTCCTGGGTGGTGGCGCGCTGTGATCCATACGTTGATGCGATCCCGGAAATCCCTGCCGGGATGATCGAGGCCACATCGCAGGTCTACATTCAGGCCTATCAGGCGATCACCGGGCAAGCCTTTGTGCCCGAACTGACCGAGGCCACGCCGCTGGACCGGGTGCGCGCTAACCTTGCCGCCTATTTCATCGCTTGACCGGCCGCTGTTTGCGCTAACAGCGAAATTTCAGGTAAAGTCGGGCAAAGCCCAAGGAGGTCCTGATGATTCTTAGCTGTGGCGAGGCTCTGATCGACATGCTGCCGCGCACCTCGACCGAGGGAGAGCGCGCCTTTGCGCCCTATGCGGGCGGCGC
>JANMJC010000582.1:0-3448 GCA_031371185.1 Paracoccaceae bacterium
GCGCAGGGCGATGAAGCCTGCCAGAAACTCCAGATCGTCGGCCCCGCTGGTTATCTGGTGCCGCGCCGCCACCTTGTAGGCGGTCTTTTCCTGCCCATTGCGCATCAGCCAGCGGGCCAGCGACGCGCGCCTTTCGGCCCAGGCCCCGGGGTCGCCGAGATGGGCGGCGCTGTCCGAGCGTTCCAGGATCAACTCGGCGGCGGCGGGGTAATCATCGGCGCGCATCCGGTACAAAAAGCGTTCAAAGGCCAGCCCCGCATCGTTCTGCAGGTCGGCAGGCACGGCGGCGATCAAGGCGGTGACGCCATCGTGATTCGCGCGCAGGGCCAGTCGCGCCCGGGCCAGCGCCTGCCAGCCCGGCGACACCAGCGGCAGCATGCGCTCGGCCTCGGCCACGCGCTCGCCGTCCCACAGCAGCCGGTCAAGGCGCAATTCGTGGACCACGCCCATCTGGGGGCCGAACAGCGTCAGCATCTGAACCTGATCCTGCACGGTGAATTTCAGCGTGGACCAGGCGCGCAGGGCCTCGTCCTCGGCCTCGGGGGCGCGACCAGCGGCGATCAGGGCCTTGACCAGGGCCACTGCCCCGGCCCCGGTGCGCGGCTTGTCGGGGCCGAAATAGGCGATGACGCGGGCGGTGTCGGTGGACCGGGCGACCGCCACCTCTCCCTTTTCCTTCAGCAGGGGCAGGCCGGGCCAATCGGGGCGGCGGGCCAGAAACGATTCGTAATCGCCCAGCTTGCCTTCGGACGCGCGCAGCCATTGCCAGATGATGACATCGGCCCCTTCCGGGGCGGCCCCCTGGGCAGCGGCAAGGGCGGCGGGCCAATCGCCCTTGGCCGAAGCGGCAAGGGCATTGCGCAGGGACTGGGACGGGTCGGCAACGGCGGGGGGCGCGCAAAGCACCAGCCCGAAGGCCAGAAGAAGAAGTTTTTTCATCGTGCTGCTCATGCGTCTTTTTATCTGACACTCCGCGAAACCCGTCCAACCCACAACCCCGTGAGCGGTCAATTTCCGGCATTTTGACGCGCAGACTTGGCAAAGTGCCGGACTGCCGCTAATCAGGCCGCAACCTTCAAGGCCCGGTCAACCCGGCTGCGGCCCCCCAGCAAAGGAGTGTGTCATGTTCAAGGGATCGCTTCCCGCCCTGATCACGCCGTTCAAGAACGGTGCTGTGGACTTTGACACGCTGAAACGGCTGGTTGACTGGCATGTCGAACAGGGCAGCCACGGGCTGGTGCCGGTGGGCACGACCGGGGAAAGCCCGACGCTGACCCATGACGAACACGGCGCGGTGGTCGCGGCGGTGGTCAATGCCGCCGCTGGCCGTATTCCGGTGATCGCCGGGGCCGGATCGAACAACACGGTCGAGGGCATCGAACTGATCCGCCACGCGCAAAAGGTCGGGGCCGACGCCGCCCTTGTGGTGACACCCTATTACAACAAACCGACGCAGGCCGGGCTGATCGCTCATTACACCGCACTGCACGACTGCGCGACCCTGCCGATCGTCATCTACAACATTCCGGGCCGCTCGGTGGTCGACATGTCGCCCCAAACCATGGGCGTGCTTGCCAGACTGCCGCGCATCATCGGGGTGAAAGACGCCACCGGCGCATTGGAGCGGGTGTCGCAGCAGCGCATGACCTGCGGCAAGGATTTCGTGCAGCTTTCGGGCGAGGATGCCACGGCCCTGGGCTTTAACGCGCATGGCGGGGTGGGATGCATTTCGGTGACGGCGAATGTCGCGCCAAGGCTGTGTGCCGAATTTCAGATGGCGACCCTGCGCGGCGATTTTGCCACGGCGCTGGACTATCAGGATCGCCTGATGCCGCTGCACGAGGCGATCTTCCTCGAGCCGGGTCTGGTGGGCGCGAAATACGGCCTGTCGCTGTTGGGGATGGGCAACGAAGAGGTGCGCCTGCCGCTGATCGGGCTGACCGATGGCACCAAGGCGCGGATCAGGACCGCGATGCAGCACGCGGGTCTTTTGTAGGGCATGCGCCGCGACGCCCGTTACAATGTGACGGGTTCCCTGTGGATGATCGCCTCGATGGCCGGGTTCGCGGTTGAAGACGCCTGCCTGAAGTCGGCGGCGGCTTCGGTGCCCCTGGGTCAGGTGATGGTCAGCATGGGGCTGACGGGGGCGCTGGTCTTTGCCGCGGTGGCGCTTTGGCAGGGGCAAACGCCGCTGCCCCGGTCTCTGTTCGGGCGCACGATGATCCTGCGGTCGGGGTTCGAGGTGGTGGGGCGGCTGTTTTACGGGCTTGCCGTGGCGCTGACGCCGATTTCAAGCGCCTCTGCAATCCTGCAGGCCACGCCTTTGGTGGTGGTGCTGGGGGCGGCCCTGTTGTTTGGCGAGAAGGTGGGCCCGTTGCGGTGGGCGTTGATCGGGATGGGGTTCGCGGGGGTGCTGGTGATCCTGCGGCCGGGGCTCGCGGGATTTGACGCGCTGTCCATGCTGGCCGTGCTGGGGCTGGTGGGCTTTGCCGGACGCGATCTGGCGACACGGGCGGCGGCGCCTTCGCTGAGCATGGCGCAGATGGGGGTGGCGGGGTTTGCCGTTCTGGCCTTTTCGGGCGCGCTGCTTCTGGCGTGGGACGGCGGCATCGTCTGGCCCGGCGTGACGGTCTGGGCGCAGATCGGCGGGGCAACGCTGTTTGGCGTGCTCGGCTATGGCGCGCTGACAGTGGCGATGCGCACCGGAGAGGTCTCGGCGGTGACGCCCTATCGCTATTTCCGGCTGCTGTTCGCGATGGCTCTGGGCATGGCGGTGTTCGGCGAACGCCCGGATGGTGCGACGATCCTGGGCGCGGCGCTGATCGTGGGCTGCGGGGTAGTTCTGTTGGCCACGGGGCGCCGGGCCAACGCCTAAGGATTGTTTCAAATTGCTTGATTAATCCGGTGCCAAAACCGCGTGCTCAGCGCGGTTTTCGGCAGGATTGTTTCCAGACCGCGACCAATGCCACGAACCCGCCTTTTCCGCGTCAGGAAAATGGCGAAATCCGGGTGATTCTTGGGCTGATGGCCAGCACGGCCGCCACAAGTCTTAACCGCGTTCCCCCCCCCCCTCAATCCCTCGCCCCCGGAGACGTCACCATGTTCATGCAAGACCTGACAAACCTGATCCCCACCCCCCTGACCACCCTGTTTCCCGGCCTGACCGGGCTGGTGGCGGGCACCCTTGTCGAACGCGCCGAGGGCTGGTGCCCGGTCGAGGCGCTGGCGACGGGCGACCGCATTCAAACGCTCGACGGCGGTCTGGCGCGGGTTCTGGGGGTTGATCGGCGTCGGCTGCAACTGCCCGCCGGCGCGCAGACCCTGATCCTTCCGGGCGGCATGCTGGACGCCTGCAGCGACCTGATCCTGCTGCCCGGCCAGCATCTGCTGATCGACACGCTGGACGATCCGATTGCCGAAGGCGCGCCATTCGTGATGGTGGCGGCGG
>JANMJC010000616.1:0-4858 GCA_031371185.1 Paracoccaceae bacterium
CTAAGGGCTTGGCGATGCGGATCCTTTTTCTGGGCGATGTCATGGGCCGGTCGGGCCGGACGGGGGTGGCCGAAAGGCTGCCCAAACTGCGGGCCGATTGGGGGCTCGATTTTGTCGTGGTCAATGGCGAGAACGCAAGCCAGGGGGCAGGGCTGACGGCGGAGCATGCCAAGGGGCTGCTTGCCGCGGGCGCGGATTGCCTGACCCTGGGCGATCATGCCTTTGACCAGAAGGACATGATGTCGTTCATCGAACAGGAGCCGCGCATCCTGAGGCCCCTGAACTTTTCCAGGGTTGCGCCGGGGCGGGGATTCCGGATTTTCGACGTGACGCAGGGGCGCCGGTTGCTGGTGACGCAGGTGCTGGGGCAGGTGTTCATGAAGCGCCCCTTCGACGATCCGTTTTCGGCTGTCGAGGCGGTGTTGAAAACCCACCGGATGGGGGTGGCGGTGCAGGCGGCACTGGTCGATATGCATGCTGAAGCCACCAGCGAAAAGATGGCGATGGGTCATTGGTGCGACGGGCAGGCCAGCCTGGTGGTCGGCACCCATACCCATGTCCCGACGGCGGACCATCAGATCCTGACCGGCGGCACCGCCTATCTTTCGGATGCGGGGATGTGCGGGGACTACAACTCGGTCATCGGGATGGAAAAGCTGGAGCCGTTGAAGCGCTTCATCACCGGCATGGCGACGGCGCGGTTCGAACCTGCGGGTGGCCCCGCGACCCTGTCGGGGGTCTTCGTGGAAACCGACGACAAGACCGGGCGTGCCCTGCGGGTGGTGCCTGTGCGGCAGGGCGGGCGGCTGGAGCAGGTCGGCCCATGAGGCTGGCCCCCCCGCACCAGCGCTGGATCTACCTTGCCGTGCTGGTCGCCTTGGGCACCGGATGGGGCAGCACGCAGCCCCTGGGCAAGATCGCGGCCTCTACCGGGCATCCGCCCTTCGGCATGCTGTTCTGGCAATCTGTCGTCTGCGTGATCGTGCTGGGTGCGCTGGCGCTGGTGCGGCGCAAGGGCCCGCCGCTGCACCGCCGCGCGCTGACATTTTACGGTGTTGTGGCGGTCCTGGGCACCTTGATCCCGAACTACACCTTCTATGCCTCGATCCGGCATTTGCCCTCGGGGATCATGTCGATCCTGATTTCGACCATTCCGATGATCGCCTTGCCCATCGGTCTGATGATGGGAACCGAGCGGGTGTCGGCGCGGCGCCTCGTGGGGCTTTTGCTGGGGCTGAGCGGCGTGGTGATGATCGTGCTTCCACAGGCCAGCCTGCCGGACCGCGCCATGCTGGCTTTTCTGCCGCTGGCGATGATCGGGCCGCTGTTTTATGCGCTGGAGAACACCTATGTCGCGCGCACCGGTCTTGCGGGCATGGACCCGCTGCAGGCGATGTTCGGCACGCAGATCGTGGCCCTGGCGCTGTGCGTTCCGGCAATGGCCGCCACCGGGCAATGGATGGCCATGCCCCTGGTCCCCGGCCGACCCGAGATTGCGCTGATTGCATCCTCGGCTCTGCATGCGCTGCTTTACGCCACTTTCGTCTGGCTGGCCGCGAAAACGGGTGCGGTTTTCGCCAGCCAGTCCGCCTATATCACCACCGCGACGGGCATGATGATGGCCATGCTGATCCTGGGCGAAAGGTTCAGCCCATGGGTCTTTGCGGCGGCGGCGGTCATGTTGTGCGGGTTGACTCTGGTGCGGCCCAAGGCGATGGAAAGTGCAGAAATCAGAACGGGATAGGCCCTTTACCCAAGGGGATTCACAATTTTGTTCCCATGCAGACTGAAACACGCTAAGAATGGTCGCGATTTAATCACCCGGAGATTCCGATGATCGGACTTGAAATGAGCCAGTCGACGCAAGCGATTGTCGCATTGCTGATCCTGGCTGCGATGTTCGTGATGTTCGTCCGAGAAACCTTTCCCATGGAGGTCGTGGCCATCGCGGGCGCCGCCGTGATGCTGGTGCTGGGGCTTTTGCCGATCAAGGACGCGGTTTCGGTCCTGTCGAACTCGGCCCCCTGGACGATTGCGCTGATGTTCATGGTCATGGGCGGTCTGGTGCGGACCGGGGCGGTCGAGATGATCATCGGCATCGCCGAGCGTCATGTCGGTGACCGGCCCAAGACCACCATCGTGCTGCTGTTCGGCTTCGTTGCCGTGGCCTCGGCCTTCATGAACAACACGCCCCTGGTGGCGGTGATGATCCCCGTGGTCATTCAGATCGCCATGAAGATCGGCGCGGCCCCGTCCAAGCTGCTGATCCCGCTTAGTCATATGACGGTGCTGGGCGGCATGATCACACTGATCGGCACCTCGACCAACATCCTGGTGGACGGGGTTGCGGTGAAGGAAGGCATGGCGCATTTCAGCCTGTTCGAAATCGCCCCCTTGGGCATTGCGGTGACGATTGCGGGCGGCATCTACATGGCGCTGTTTGCCAATCGGCTGCTGCCCGACCGTCAGTCGATGGCCACGATGCTGGGCGACCGCAAGCGGATGAAATACTTTACCGAAGTCGCCATTCCCGAGGATTCGGTGCTGATCGGCAAGCCGGTGCTGGAGGTGCAGCAGTTCAAGCGCAGCGGCGTGCGGGTGATCGACGTGCTGCGCGGCGATGCCAGTCTGCGGCGCGACATGGGCGGAGTGGTGCTGGAGGCCGGCGACCGCGTGGTTCTGCGCACCGAGATGAGCGAACTTCTGGGCATGCAGAACCGCACCGACATGCGGGTGGTCGACAAGCTGTCCTCGGTAGAAACGGAAACCGTCGAAGTGCTGATCACGCCGGGCTGTCGCATGATCGGCAGAGCCCTGGGCGAATTGCGCCTGCGTCGCCGGTATGGGGTTTATGTGCTGGCGGCCCATCGGCGCAGCCAGAACATCGGCCGGCAACTGGACGAGCTGGTGGTGCAGGTCGGCGATACGCTGCTGCTGGAGGGCACGCAGGAAGACATCAAGCGGCTGGCCGCCGACATGGAGATGGTCGATGTCAGCCACCCGACGCAAAAGGCCTTTCGCCGCCACAAGGCGCCGATCGCCATTGGCGCGCTGCTGTTCGTGGTGGTTCTGTCATCCTTTGACGTGGCCCCGATCTATGCCTTGGGTTTTCTGGCCGTCACGCTGATCCTGATCACCCGCTGCATCGACAGCGACGAGGCCCTGGGCTTTGTCGATGGCCGCCTGATGGCGACGATCTTTGCGATGCTGGCGGTGGGCGAGGGACTGGACCAGTCCGGCGCGGTGGGTCTGATCGTCGGGGCGGCCAAGCCCCTGATGGAGGGTTTGCCGCCCTTTGCGATGATCCTGGCGATCTACCTTCTGGGGCTGATCCTGACCGAGTTTCTGTCCAACAACGCGGTGGCGGTGATCTACACGCCGATCGCCATTGCCCTTGCGCATGAACTGGGCGTCGATCCGCGACCCTTCGTGGTGGCGGTGATGTTCTCGGCGACCTTGGCCTTTGCCACGCCCATCGGATATCAGACCAACATGATGGTCTATGGCCCGGGCGGCTACAAGTTTCTGGATTTCACCAAGATCGGCCTGCCGCTGAACCTGATCACCTGGCTCTTGTGTTCGGCGTTGATCCCGCTGATCTGGCCCCTGTACCCGTAAGGGTCGGGGGGTTGCCGCGCCCCTGCCCGCTGGTGTAGAGGGGCGCATTGCAAAAGGCAGCGGAGTCAGGTCATGGCAGGCCATTCGAAATGGGCAAACATTCAGCACCGAAAGGGCAAGCAGGACGGGCTTCGCTCCAAGATGTTTTCGAAACTGTCCAAGGAAATCACCGTTGCCGCCAAGATGGGCGACCCCGACCCCGACAAGAATCCGCGCCTGCGACTGGCGGTCAAGGCGGCCAAGGACGTGTCGATGCCCAAGGACGTGATCGACCGGGCGATCAAGAAATCGGAAATGGGCGATGCGGCGGATTACACCGAGATCCGCTATGAAGGTTACGGCGCCAACGGCATCGCCATCATCGTCGAGGCGATGACCGATAATCTGAACCGTACCGCGTCGAACGTCCGCAGCTATTTCAGCAAGTGCGGCGGCAACATGGGACAGACCGGCTCGGTCAGCCACGGGTTTGACCGGGTCGGCGAGGTCTCGTATCCGGTCAAGGCGGGATCGGCCGATGAGGTGATGATGGCGGCCCTGGATGCCGGGGCCGATGACGTGGAAAGCGACGACGAGGGGCATTGGATCTATTGCTCGGTCGAGGCGCTGAACGAGGTGTCGGATGCGCTGGAAAAGGCACTGGGCGAATCGACCGAGTCAAAACTGGTCTGGCGCCCGCAGGGTCTGACCGAGGTCGATCTGGAGACCGCGCAAAAGCTGTTGCGTCTGGTGGACATGCTGGAAGAGGACGACGACGTGCAGACGGTGACGCATAACTTCGACATCCCCGAGGATGTGGCGGCGCAGCTGTAACACCGGCGAACGGCAGGCATCGGGGCCCCCATGGCGGGGCCCTTTTCATTGGCGTCACCCCGCCGTCATTCTGACGTCATCAGCCTGTCACGGCCGGAAGGCATCGTTCCGCCATCGCTGGTCCCCATCTGCCCGGGCGCCAAAGCGACGGGGGAACCTTCATGGCACGGACCAGCCTGACGAGCGAATTCGAGGCGGACCTGCCCGGGGTCGCAATCTCTTCGGAGGCGGAAAAGGCGATGTCCTTTTCCTATTCGCACGCCGGCCAGTCGCGGTTTCGCCGCAGCCTGATCCGGGGCGTCGAAGTGCTGAGCGGGGCGCGCAGCTTTGAGCGGATCTATTCCGATTGGCGGATCGCGCGACGTCCTGGCGAGCCGATCTTTGGCAGCGCCGTATCGGCCCTTGGGGTCAGTCTGCTGGTTGTGGC
>JANMJC010000011.1:0-3668 GCA_031371185.1 Paracoccaceae bacterium
GTAAGGGCAAGGCCGGCTGCGCTCAGCGACTTGCGGGCCCGGGACAAAACGGACAACATGGGATTTCCTCACAGAAGGGGGTACGGACACCGTGAAGCGACCCTATTCGGATCGCCCGGGAATGTAAACTTTGCAAGGGTCAGGTCCGCCAATGAGCGACAAGACGACACCGCCGGTCCGCCCGCTTGTCCCCGGACTTTACATGGTGGCCACGCCCATCGGTGCAGCGCGCGACATCACCTTGCGCGCGCTGGATATTCTGGCCACGGCCGATGTTCTGGCCGCCGAAGACACCCGGACCCTGCGCCACCTGATGGAGATCCATGGGATCGCACTGAACGGGCGGCATGTGGTGCCTTACCACGACCACAACGGCGACCGCGCCCTGCCGCGCCTTCTGGGCGATCTGCGTGCGGGCAAGACCGTGGCCTATGCCTCGGAAGCCGGGACGCCGCTGATTTCCGATCCGGGCTTCGAGTTGACCCGGGCCGCGCGTGACGAAGGCCTGCCGGTGTTTGCCGCCCCCGGCGCCAGTGCGGTACTCTATGCCCTGACAGTGGCGGGCCTGCCGACCGACCGGTTTCTGTTCGCAGGATTCCCGCCCGCAGCCAAAGCGGCCCGCCTGACCTTTCTGAAGGATCTGGCCCCGGTTCAGGCGACTCTGGTGCTGTATGAAAGCCCGAACAGGATTAACCAAATATTGGATGAATTGGTGCAGAGTCATGGGGAAGAGAGATATGCTGCGGTGTGCCGGGAATTGACCAAACGCTTTGAAGAGGTGACGCGCGGCACCTTGGCAGAGCTGCGGGCAGCTTTCGCGAATCGTGATGTGAAGGGGGAAATCGTGCTTGTCATAGATCGCGGCGCCCAGGTTCAGGCCGATGCCGCAACCGTCGAGCAGGCTTTGCAGACGGCCATGGGGCATATGACCGTCAAGGATGCGGCGGCGGCGGTCGCGCTCGCCTATGGTCTGGCGCGGCGCGATGTCTACCAGATGGCCTTGAAACGGGGGAAGACCTGATGCAGGCGCGGCAACATCGCGGCGCGATGGCGTTTCACGCCGGGATGGCCGCCGAAGCGGCGGTGGCTGCGGCCTATGCGAAGGCCGGACAACCGGTTGTGGCACGGCGCTGGCGCGGTGCTTGTGGCGAAATCGATCTGATCGCG
The DNA here is from genome assembly GCA_031371185.1 of Paracoccaceae bacterium. Taxonomy (GTDB): domain Bacteria; phylum Pseudomonadota; class Alphaproteobacteria; order Rhodobacterales; family Rhodobacteraceae; genus CAIYZT01. Next base: position 1,168 of record JANMJC010000011.1, read on the forward strand.
CAGGACGGTGCGGGCTTCATCTTTATCGAGGTCAAGAAAAGCCGCAGCCACGCCGAAGCGGCCGAACATCTGACGCAGCGCCAGATCGCGCGGATCTTCGGGGCGGCGACCGAATATGTCGAAACCACGCCCCTGGGCCAGATGACCGAGATGCGCTTTGACGTGGCCTTGGTTGACAGCCTGGGCCGGATCGAGGTCTTGGAAAACGCGCTGGCCGCGTGATCAATTGCATGTCGGTCGGGCTTGGGTCATCAAGGGAGAAAATTTGTCCCGAGGAAGATGATGGCTTTGAAAGTTGCCTTGCAGATGGATCCGATCGGATCGGTCAATATCAACGGCGATTCGACCTTTCGCATCGCGCTTGAGGCGCAGGCGCGCGGTCATTCCCTGTTTTACTACGCCCCCGACAAACTTGCCTTTGTCGAGGGCCGTGTCATGGCGCGCGGCTTTCCGATCGAGTTGCGCAGCGAGCTTGGCAATCACGTGACATTCGGCCCCGAGGCCGAGGTTGATCTGGCCGATTTCGATGTGGTCTGGCTGCGTCAGGACCCGCCGTTCGACATGGGATACATCACCACGACCCATCTCTTGGAGATGATCCATCCCCGGACTTTGGTGGTCAATGATCCGTTCTGGGTGCGAAACTGCCCCGAAAAGCTGCTGGTGCTGCGGTTCGCCGATCTGACGCCCCCAACCGCGATTGCGCGCGATCTGGCAACCATCCGGGCCTTCAAGGCGCGTCACGGCGATATCATCCTGAAACCTCTTTATGGCAATGGCGGGGCCGGGGTATTCCGGCTGGACCCAAACGACCGCAACCTTGCCAGCCTGCACGAGATGTTCACCGGCATGAACCGCGAGCCGCTGATCGTGCAGAAATTCCTGCCCGATGTCGCCAAGGGGGACAAGCGGGTCATTCTGGTCGACGGTGAACCGGTGGGCGCGATCAACCGGGTGCCACAACAGGGTGAGACGCGGTCAAACATGCACGCGGGCGGGCGTCCCGAGCGGGTGGGCCTGACGCCGCGCGATCTGGAGATCTGCGCCCGCATTGGCCCGGTCCTGAAGGAAAAGGGCCAGGTCTTTGTCGGCATCGACGTGATCGGCGACTGGCTGACCGAGATCAACGTCACCTCGCCCACCGGCATTCAGGAGTTGGAGCGCTTTGACGGCACCAATTCGGCCGAGCGGATCTGGCAGGTGATCGAGGCCAAGCGGCGCGGATGAGCCCGGCGCTGCGCCTGCTGGTCGTGGGCTTGCGGCTGCTGGCCAAGCCGCTGTTTCGCCATGCGCGACATGCCTGGCCGGCGCGGGCGGGGCTGGTTGCGGCCTCGATGGGTCTGCCCTTGCCTTTCGGCGTGACGGCGCGGCGCGTCGGGGGGGGCCCTGAGCGGGTGCTTTTCGCCCGTCGCGGGCAGGAAGAGTTGCAGCCGCCGGTTGTGGTCTGGTTTCACGGCGGGGCCTATGTCTCGGGCAGTGCTTTCACCCATCGCGGGATGCTGGGGCGGATCGCGCGGGCGGGTTCGGTCTCGGTTGTCGCCCCCGACTACCGGCTTGCGCCCGAACATCCGGCCCCGGCGGCGTTTGACGACGCCCTGGCCGCGCTTGCGGCCCTGGGCCTGCCGTCCGAAGACCTGATCCTGGGCGGGGACAGTGCGGGCGGCGGGCTTGCCGCGGCGGTCTGCGCGCATCTTTGCGCCCGGGGGCAGCGGCCGCGGGGCATGGTGCTCCTGTCGCCCTGGACCGATCTGACCTTGTCGGGCGCTTCGTTGACCACCAACGCCCGGCGCGATCCGATGTTGCCGTCCAGCGCCATGCCGCAGGCGGTGCGCCAGATCAGCGGCGATCTGGATCCCGCCGACCATCGGATCTCGCCCCTGTTCGCCGATTGGCGGGGGGCCTGTCCGACGCTGATCCAGGTGGGTACGACCGAGGTGTTGCTGGACGATTCGCGGCGTCTGGTGGCGGCGCTGCAAGCCGGGGGTGCCAGGGTGACTGTGGAAGAGTTGACCGACGCGCCGCATGTGCTGGCCTGGTTTGCGCCCTGGACGCCGGAATCCACCCGCGCCCTTGACCGGATCGGCACGTTCATCCGGTCACTTTCGCCCCCACCGCCATCCGGTAGCTGACCGCTTCGGCGACATGGGGCTGGCGCACCTCGGCGCTGCCGTCCAGATCCGCGATGGTGCGCGCGACCCGCAGGACCCGGTGATAGCCGCGCGCCGACAGCCCGAACCTTTCGGCCACGCGGATCAACAGATCCTTGCCCGCCGGGTCCGGGGTGGCGAAATCTTCCAGCAGGCTGCCCTCAAGGTCGGCGTTGACCCTTGCGGTCGGATGCCCCGCCAACCGCGCAGCCGAGGTCGCGCGCGCGGCCTGAACCCGGGCGGCCACCGTGGCCGAACCGTCGCCGGATGCCGGAAGGTCAAGGTCGGTATAGGCCACCGGGGGCACATCGACGCGCAGATCGAAGCGGTCCATCAGGGGGCCGGAAATGCGGC
>JANMJC010000070.1:0-1634 GCA_031371185.1 Paracoccaceae bacterium
CGGGCGTGGCCTCGGGGTCTTCGTTGGCTTCGCGCAGGCGGGCGATGGTGGTCTGGGTGATCGAAAGCGACCCCGCCGTCATGATGGTGATCACCCGGTCGCCCGTGCCTTCGAAGAAGAACATCTTGCGATAGGTCGAGATGTTGTCGAGCCCGGCGTTGGTGCGGGTGTCCGACAGGCAGACCATGCCCTCGTTCAAAAGCAGTCCGACGCAATAGGTCATGGGGGCCTTGTCCTTGGGGAATCCGGATTTGCGACCCTAAAGCGGTTCAGGTCTGAATGGTACCGCAAATCGCCGCCTTTCGTGTGGCGCGAAGGCATTTTCCGATGCTGTTACTGCAGGTCAGAACCCGGACCGCCCTATTGGGCCTGCGCCTGAACCGCAACCGTGACCGACAGGCTTTCCGTGCCCGTGCCGCGCGCCACGCCGCGAATGGGGGCGGCCTCTTTGGCGTCCATCCCCGAGCCGATCCGCAGGTAGCGCGCGTCGGGGCAGCAGGAATTGGCCGGATCGAAGCCGATCCAGCCGTAGCCGGTCAGGAATATCTCGGCCCAGGCATGTGCGGCTTCGGGGGCGGGTCCGGTGCTTTCGGCCGATAAATAGCCCGAAACATAGCGGGCCGGCAGGCCCCGGTGCCGCGCCAGCGCCACGAGCACCTGCGCATGGTCCTGACACACCCCCTCGCCCTGTATCAGCGCCTGTGCGGCGGTGGTGTGCACTTCGGTCACGCCGGGTTTGTAGGCGATGGCCTGCGACACCGCGCGCGACAGGCCATGCGACAGCGCCAGGGGGTCGTCTTCGGTGACGCCATTGGCCAGGGCGCGCAGCGCGTCGTCCGCGGCGGTGGCGAAGGTTGTTCGCAGATAGGCCTCGGGTTGGATGATCTCGCGGTGACCGCGCAGCATGCCCGACAGGTCGGTGGTTTCCACCACGCCCTGCACCGACACTTCGACCACCTCCACCGGGCCGGGAATGGTCCAGCCCTGGATCAAATCCCCCGCCCCGTCGCGAAACTCGCCCCCCTTGCGCCCGCCACTGACCGAAACTGCCCAAGCGATCACCTTTTGCCCGTCAAAGCGCGACGGCGTCAGGCGGTGGCTTTGCACCACGGCGCGCGCCGGGCGGTCATAGTGATAGCGGGTCACATGCTGGATGGTCAGGATCATAGCGCCATGTCCCCCGAGAGATAGCTGTCATGGATCACGGCCCCAAGGCCCGCCGCCTGCCCCACGAAGCGGGTCAGGAATTCGTGCAGACCCTCGTCAAAGATCCGCTCGGTGGTCTGGCTTTCCAACTCGCTCAGAAGCCGGGCCACCGCCGCCTGGGCCGGGGTTTCGTGGTCGTAAATCTTTGCCAGCCGGTTCAGGTGGTTGGCCATGCCCGCCACGCAGGTGATCAGCGAGCGCGGACATGCCGGGTTCAGGATCAGAAAATGTGCGATCTTGGACGAGGTGATCTCTCCGCCATAGGCCCAGTGAAAGGCGCGGTGGCTGCCAAGGCCCCGCAGCAGCATCATCCACTGGTCGTTGTCCAACCCCGAGCCGACATAATCGGCGCGCGGCAGAAGGACATAGTATTTCACATCCATCAGACGCGCGGTGCTGTCGCCCCGCTCCAGATAATAGCCGATGTT
>JANMJC010000081.1:0-9691 GCA_031371185.1 Paracoccaceae bacterium
CTGTCGGCAAAGTTCAAAGCGGGCGAGTTGGTTATTCTGGACGCGGCCACCATGGCCGAAGCCAAGACCGGCATGCTGGCCAAAACCTTGTCGGAGCGCGGCTGGAAGCGCGTGCTGATCATCGACGCGTCGGTTGACGAAAACTTTGCTCTGGCTGCGCGCAACATCGAAGGCATCGACATCCTGCCGACCATGGGCGCGAACGTGTACGATATCCTGAAGCGTGACACCCTGGTGATCACCAAGGCAGGAATCGAAGCTTTGGAGGCTCGTCTGAAATGAGCGCGAAACCCGAACATTACGACCTGATCAAAAAGCCGATCATCACGGAAAAGGCCACCATGGCCTCGGAAGCTGGTGCGGTGGTGTTTCAGGTTCATATGGATGCGACCAAACCGATGATCAAAGAGGCCGTCGAGGCGATCTTTGGCGTCAAGGTGAAGGCGGTCAACACCAGCATCACCAAGGGCAAGTCCAAGAAGTTCCGTGGCCGTCAGGGCGAGCGGAGCGACAAGAAAAAGGCCTATGTCATGCTGGAAGCCGGGAACACTATCGACGTGTCCACGGGCCTCTGATACTAGAGCCCGAATCTCGCGGCCCCGGCTTTCCGGGGCCGTGGAATTTTTGCAGAATCGAAGTGGTTCCTGGGGGTTTCCCCGCGCGCCGCTTCTAACGCCGGGGATCTTCGGAGCCCTATAACCTGGGTCATCTATGACCCAATAGCTGACGGAAGACAGAGAACATGGCACTCAAGTCGTACAAACCGACGACGCCAGGCCAACGCGGGTTGGTTCTGATCGACCGTTCGGAGCTGTGGAAAGGCCGCCCGGTCAAAGCCCTTACAGAAGGCTTGATCGGAACTGGTGGCCGGAACAACACCGGACGTATCACGATGTGGCACAAGGGCGGCGGCGCAAAGCGTCTGTACCGCATTGTGGATTTCAAGCGTCGCAAGTGGGACATGCCCGCGGTCGTCGAGCGGATCGAATATGATCCGAACCGCACCGCTTTCATCGCCCTTGTGAAATACCCTGATGGCGAGGTGGCCTATATTCTGGCCCCGCAGCGTCTGGCGATTGGCGACTCTGTTGTCGCGGGCGCCAAGACCGACGTCAAGCCGGGCAACGCCATGCCGTTTTCGGGCATGCCGATCGGCACGATCGTTCACAACGTCGAATTGAAGCCCGGCAAGGGTGGCCAGTTGGCCCGTGCTGCCGGAACCTATGCGCAGTTTGTCGGTCGTGACGGCTCTTATGCGCAGATCCGCCTGTCCTCGGGCGAGCTGCGTATGGTGCGTCAGGAATGCATGGCCACCATCGGTGCCGTGTCGAACCCCGACAACTCCAACCAGAACCTCGGCAAAGCCGGCCGCAAGCGTCACATGGGCGTTCGCCCGACGGTTCGCGGTGTTGCAATGAACCCGATCGACCACCCGCATGGCGGCGGCGAAGGCCGCACCTCGGGCGGCCGCCACCCGGTCACGCCGTGGGGCAAAGGGACCAAGGGCAACAAGACCCGGTCGAACAAGAAGACGGACCAGTACATTGTCCGTTCGCGTCATTCGAAGAAAGGGCGCTAATCCATGGCACGTTCTATCTGGAAAGGCCCCTTCGTCGATGGCTATCTGCTGAAAAAGGCAGAGACCTCGCGCGCCTCGGGCAAAAACGAAGTGATCAAGATCTGGTCGCGTCGCTCCACCATCCTGCCGCAGTTTGTCGGTCTGACTTTTGGCGTCTACAACGGCAAAAAGCACATCCCGGTTGCGGTGTCCGAAGAAATGATCGGCCAGAAGTTCGGTGAATATTCGCCGACGCGGACCTACTACGGTCACGCTGCCGACAAGAAAGCGAAACGGAAATAAGCCATGGGAACCGAAAAGAATCCGCGTCGGGTTGCCGACAACGAGGCGATGGCCGTGGCTCGCATGCTTCGCACCTCGCCGCAGAAGCTGAACCTTGTTGCGGGCCTGATCCGCGGCAAGAAAGTGGACAAGGCTTTGGCCGACCTGACCTTCTCCAAGCGCCGCATCGCCGGCGAAGTGAAGAAGGTCCTGCAGTCGGCGATTGCAAACGCTGAAAACAACCACGGTCTTGACGTCGACAGCCTTGTCGTCGCCGAAGCCTGGGTTGGCAAGAACCTGGTGATGAAGCGCGGCCGTCCGCGTGCCCGGGGCCGGTTTGGCAAGATCATGAAGCCGTTCAGCGAAATCACCATCAAGGTGCGTCAAGTCGGGGAGTCTGCATAATGGGTCAGAAGGTTAACCCCATCGGGATGCGTCTGCAGGTCAACCGCACCTGGGACAGCCGCTGGTTCGCGGAATCGAAAGATTACGGCAACCTGTTGCTGGAAGATCTGCGCATGCGCGAGTTCATCCACGAAGACTGCAAGCAGGCCGGCATCAGCCGCGTGATCATCGAGCGTCCGCACAAGAAGTGCCGTGTGACCATTCACACCGCGCGTCCGGGCGTGATCATCGGCAAGAAGGGCGCGGACATCGAGACGCTTCGCAAGAAGCTGACCGTGTTCACCAAGTCCGAACTGCACCTGAACATCGTCGAGATTCGCAAGCCCGAGATTGATGCGCAACTGGTCGCGGAATCGATCGCACAGCAGATGGAGCGTCGGGTATCTTTCCGTCGCGCCATGAAGCGCGGCGTGCAGAACGCGATGCGAATGGGCGCGCTTGGCATCCGTGTCAACGTGGCCGGTCGTCTTGGCGGTGCCGAGATTGCCCGTACCGAATGGTACCGCGAAGGTCGCGTGCCGTTGCACACCCTGCGCGCGGACATCGACTATGCCCTGTCCGAAGCGATGACCGCCTACGGCATCATCGGTGTGAAGGTCTGGATCTTCAAAGGCGAAATCCTTGAGCATGATCCGCAGGCCCATGATCGTCGTTTGGCTGAAGCTGCCGATGGCCCCGCGCCTCGTCAGCCGCGCCGCGACCGTGAACGCGCGTAAGGAGCCCTGAGAAATGTTGCAACCAAAGCGCACAAAATTCCGCAAGATGCACAAGGGCCGTATCCACGGCGAGGCAAAAGGCGGTTTCCTCTTGAACTTCGGATCGTTCGCCCTCAAAGCGACCGAGCCGGAGCGTGTCACCGCGCGTCAGATCGAAGCGGCCCGCCGCGCGATCACCCGCTGCATGAAACGTCAGGGCCGGGTCTGGATCCGGATTTTCCCGGACGTTCCGGTTTCCTCCAAGCCCGTCGAAGTTCGGATGGGCAAGGGCAAGGGCGGCACCGACTATTGGGCGGCCAAGGTCAAGCCCGGTCGGATCATGTTCGAGATCGACGGTGTGTCCGAAGTCATTGCCCGCGAGGCCCTGCGCCTTGGCGCGATGAAGCTTCCGGTCACCACGCGGATCGTGGCAAAAGAAGACTGGTAAGGTTTTTCCCATTGGAAAAAACCAGTGCGGTGTAGCGAATTTCCCTGAAATTCGCGGGCCGTCACCCGGTTCAGAACAGGGCCCCCACCGGAAACGGTCGGGGGCCTTTGCTTTTGCCGCCGCCCCCCACCCCATCCCTCCCCACAAGGGGGAGGGGGCCGCCATTGGCCTGCCGCAACCGCGAAAGACTTGCCACACACCTCCCCTTGTGGGAGGGGATAGGGGAGGGGGCCACGCGCCCCATTTCCTGAACGAACCCACTCTGGAACCCCCACCATGGCCGAAATCTCGAACCTGTTCGTCACCCGCCTGTACCGCGCCCGCGTCAACGACCTGGCAAAGAAGAAGATCGACTATGAGGAGTTGGAAGACGCCTGCCTTGGTATTGCCGAGGATGACGAGGCCGGTCAGAACTGGTGCGAGGAAAACGGTTACCCCGGCTACACCTCTTACGCCTCGTTGAACGATCTGCCCTGGCGCTCGCCCATTTTCGCCGATCTGGAAAAGGCGCTGGACAAACACGTTGCGGCTTTCCTGGCCGATCTGGGCGCGGATCTGGGCGGCAAGAAGCTGAAATGTGACAGCTTCTGGATCAACATCCTGCCGCAAGGCGGCACGCACGCCAGCCACATCCACCCCCATTCGGTGATTTCCGGCACCACCTATGTCGCCATGCCCGAAGGCGCATCGGCGCTGAAACTGGAAGACCCGCGCCTGCCGATGATGATGACAGCACCTGTGGTGGACAAGGCGGCGGCGCAGGAATTGCAGCGGTTTGTTTATGTGAAGCCGGTGGTGGGCGAGGTTCTGCTGTGGGAAAGCTGGCTGCGCCACGAAGTGCCGATGAACATGGCCGAAGATGACCGGATTTCGGTGAGTTTCAACTATGGCTGGGGGTAGGGCCAAGATACTTCTTGCCCCTTCCGGCACGCTCCCCTATACGGCCCCATCCAGCGATTGCGGTTTTCCGCGAATCGTCGGTTTTTTATTGATCCACCGGGCAAAAGGTTACCCTGCAAAGGCGCCTTCTGGTGACTGAAAAGGAGATGGCGCATGAACGCCAAGGAACTGCTGGGGCAAACGCCCGATCAGCTGCGGGATAGCCTCGTGGCGTTGAAGAAGGAGGCGTTCAATCTGCGCTTCCAACAAGCGACCAATCAGCTGGAAAACACGGCCCGCATGCGCAACGTCCGCAAGGATGTCGCCCGCATCAAGACCGTGCTTGTCCAAAAAGCTGCCGAAGCTGCGAAATAAGAGGGAACCGCCATGCCGAAACGTATTCTTCAGGGTGTCGTGACCTCCGACAAGAACGAACAGACCATCACGGTTCTGGTCGAGCGTCGATTCAAGCACCCGCTGCTGCAAAAGACCGTCCGCAAGTCGAAGAAATATCGCGCCCACGACGAGAACAACACATTCAAGGTCGGCCAGACTGTTCGCATCGAAGAGTGCGCGCCGATTTCGAAAACCAAACGCTGGACGGTTGTTGTCACGGCATAAGGCCGCAGCAACTTTCCCGTTGAACGAAACCCTGGGCTGAGAGCTCAAAGGTCGGAGAAACCAAATGATCCAGATGCAGACGAATCTGGATGTAGCTGACAACTCAGGCGCTCGCCGAGTTCAGTGCATCAAGGTTCTTGGCGGTTCGCACCGCCGCTATGCTTCCGTGGGTGACATCATCGTGGTGTCGGTCAAGGAAGCAATTCCCAAAGGCCGCGTGAAAAAAGGCGACGTCCGCAAGGCCGTTGTTGTTCGCACCGCCAAGGAAGTTCGCCGCGAAGACGGCACTGCCATCCGTTTTGACCGCAACGCCGCCGTCATCCTGAACAATCAGGGCGAACCGGTCGGAACGCGTATCTTCGGGCCGGTTGTGCGCGAGTTGCGCGCGAAGAACTTCATGAAGATCATCTCGCTTGCGCCGGAGGTGCTGTAATGGCTGCCAAACTTCGCAAGGGTGACAAGGTCATCCTGCTGGCCGGCAAGGACAAGGGCAAAGAGGGCGAAATCCTTTCTGTGTCCCCGACCGCTGGCAAGGCCGTTGTGGACGGCGTGAACCTCGCCATCCGCCACACCAAGCAATCCTCGACCTCGCAGGGCGGCCGCATTGCCAAGGCAATGCCGATCGACCTGTCGAACCTGTCGCTGATCGACAAGAACGGCAAGGCAACCCGCGTCGGCTTCCGCATGGATGGCGACAAGAAAGTGCGTTTCGCCAAAACCACCGGGGAGGCGATCTGATGTTGGACCAGGCCACCTATACGCCGCGTCTGAAGGCTGAGTTTCAGTCCAGGATCCGCGCCGCGATGAAAGAAGAATTCGCGTATAAAAACGCCATGATGATCCCGCGTCTGGACAAGATCGTTCTGAACATGGGCGTCGGCGAAGCGGTCAAGGACACCAAGAAGGTGAAGCAGGCCGCCGAAGAACTGAGCCAGATCGCGGGCCAGAAGGCCGTCATCACCCATGCCAAAAAGTCGATTGCCGGCTTTCGGGTTCGGGAACTGATGCCCCTGGGCTGCAAGGTTACCCTGCGCGGTGACCGGATGTACGAATTCCTGGACCGGCTGATCAACGTGGCTCTGCCGCGTGTCCGCGACTTCCGCGGCGTGAAAGGCTCGTCCTTTGACGGCAATGGCAACTATGCCATGGGCCTGAAGGAACAAATCGTCTTCCCGGAAATCAACTTCGACAAAGTCGACGAAGTTCTGGGTATGGACATCATCATCTGCACCACGGCCAAGACCGATGCAGAAGCCAAGGCGCTGTTGAAGCATTTCAACATGCCCTTCACTTCGTAATCGGGAGGAACCAGAGATATGGCAAAGAAATCCATGGTGAACCGCGAAGTCAAGCGCGCCAAGCTGGTGAAGCAGTATGCTTCCAAGCGGGCCGCTCTGAAAGTGGTTATCACCGATCAGACCAAGCCGATCGAGCTGCGCTTCAAGGCGACGCAAGCATTGGCCGCACTGCCCCGCAACTCCTCCGCCACCCGGCTGCACAACCGCTGCCAGTTGACGGGTCGTCCGCATGCGTTCTATCGCAAGCTCAAACTCTCGCGGATCATGCTGCGTGACCTGGCCTCGTTTGGTCAGATCCCGGGCATGGTCAAGTCGAGCTGGTAAGGAGCACAGGCAATGATGATGAACGATCCGATCGGCGATATGCTGACACGCATCCGCAACAGCCAGATGCGCGGCAAATCCACCGTGATGACCCCCGCTTCGACGCTGCGCGCCCGCGTTCTGGACGTGCTTTTGTCCGAGGGCTACATCCGCGGCTATGAGAAGAAGCCCACCGACAACGGTCAGGGCGAATTCGAGATCAGCCTCAAGTACTACGAAGGCACCCCTGTGATCCGCGAAATCAAGCGCGTTTCCAAGCCGGGCCGTCGTGTGTACATGGGCGTCAAGGAAATCCCCTCGGTCCGCAATGGCCTGGGTGTCTCCATCGTGTCCACGCCCAAGGGCGTCATGTCGGATGCAAGTGCACGCGCGGCCAATGTTGGCGGCGAAGTACTTTGCACCGTATTCTGAGGAGGGTCAGATGTCTCGTATCGGCAAAAAACCCGTCGCTCTGGTTCAAGGCGTCTCGGCCTCGATCTCGGGCCAGACCATCGAAGTGAAGGGGCCGAAAGGCACCCGCAGCTTTACCGCTGGCGACGACGTCACGCTGACAATCGACGAAGGTACCGTCAAGGTGACCCCGCGCGGGTCGTCCAAGCGGGCCCGTCAGCAGTGGGGCATGTCGCGCTCGATGATCCAGAATCTGGTGACCGGCGTGACCGTCGGTTTCCGCAAGGAAATGGAAATCCAGGGCGTCGGCTATCGTGCCGCGATCACCGGGAACGTGTTGAAGCTGTCGCTTGGCTATAGCCACGAAGTCAACTTCGAACCGCCCGCCGGTGTGACCGTCACGGCACCGAAGCAGACCGAAATCGTTGTGGAAGGCATTGATCAACAGCAGGTTGGTCAGGTCGCCGCGAACATCCGCGAGTGGAAAAAGCCGGAGCCCTACAAGGGCAAGGGCATCCGCTACAAGGGTGAATTCGTGTTCCGCAAAGAAGGCAAGAAGAAGTAAGGGAACAAATCATGGCAAACACGAAAAGAGATTTGTTCCTGAAGCGCCGCATGCGCGTCCGGAACAAGATCAAGGCAACCTCGCACGGGCGTCTGCGTCTGTCGGTCCACCGCTCGTCCAAGAACATCTCGGTCCAACTGATCGACGACGTCAAGGGCGTGACCATTGCGGCGGCCTCCTCGCTGGAGAAGGAATTCGGCGTGGTCGGCAAGAACAATGTCGAAGCGGCGGCCAAGATCGGTGCTGCGATTGCCGAGCGGGCCAAGAAGGCCGGCGTGGAAGAGTGCTATTTCGACCGCGGCGGCTTCCTGTTTCACGGCAAGATCAAGGCTTTGGCCGAGGCTGCCCGTGAAGGTGGTCTGAAGTTCTAAGACACCAGCGGGCGGCGTTATTCGCCGCCCCGATGATCCGGGGGCTTTGCAGCCAGTCTGCGCCCACCAGGATTGGCCAACAACGGGCGCCAAGCTGCGCCACCACTCAAAGGATTGCCTTATGGCAGAACGTGACAACCGTCGGGACAATCGTGGGGGCAATGACCGCCGCGACAACCGTCCCGAAGAAACGCCGGAATTTGCCGACCGTCTGGTCGCGATCAACCGCGTGTCGAAAACCGTCAAGGGCGGCAAGCGCTTTGGCTTTGCAGCTTTGGTTGTTGTCGGGGATCAGCGCGGTCGCGTTGGCTTTGGCAAGGGCAAGGCCAAGGAAGTGCCGGAAGCGATCCGCAAGGCGACCGAGCAGGCCAAGCGCCAGCTGATCCGCGTGCCGCTGAAGGATGCGCGCACGCTGCATCACGACATGGAAGGACGTCATGGCGCCGGTAAAGTGGTGATGCGGGCAGCCGTTGCCGGTACGGGCATCATCGCCGGTGGTCCGATGCGCGCCGTGTTCGAGATGCTGGGATTGCAGGATGTTGTGGCAAAGTCGATTGGCAGCCAGAACCCCTACAACATGATCCGGGCAACGATTGATGGTCTGAAGCAGGAATTCTCGCCTCGTCAGGTTGCGGCGCGCCGCGGCAAGAAGGTGGCCGAAATCCTGAAGAAGCCCGAAGCTGAAGTTGTGGAGGCCTGATCATGGCAAAGAAGCCTGTAGAAGCAGCCCCCGTCGTCAAGAAAACCATCGTGGTCAAGCAGGTGGCCTCCGCCGCCCGCCGCCCCGAAAAGCAGACCCGCACCCTGATCGGTCTGGGCCTGAACAAGATGAACCGCACCCGCGAGTTGGAAGACACGCCGTCGATCCGCGGCATGGTCAACAAGATCAGCCACCTCGTTCAGATCATCGAAGAGCGCGGCTAAGGCCAGAGTCGGGCTATCGCCCGACCTACGGAAATTGCAAACGCCCCGCCGCAAGGTGGGGCGTTTTGCCTTGCCCGCCCCCTCACCCCAGCCTTCCCCCACGAGGGGGGAGGGAGGTGCCTTTCGGTCAAAGGCTTGCCCATCAAGAAACGAATCTTCCCAGCCGCCAATCCCGTGCTAATCTGGCCCCATGCCACCCAAGGGAGGGGGGCGATTTCAGGGAGAGTATTATGGCCGCGAAATATGCCGGGGGCTGCGCGCATGTTCATGTGACATCTGCCGCCGAACCGATCGACAACCATGAATGCCACTGCAACGTCTGCAAGGCCGTGACCGGCCAGCACAGCACCCATGTCGCCTTTTTCAACTACGGCGACCTGAAAGCGGATCACCCCGAAAAGATGAAGCGCGTGCCCTTCAACGCCAACAATCCCGACGGCCCACTGGAAATTTGCCTGTGTACCGATTGTGGCGCGGTTCTGATGCTGGACGACAAGCAGCATCGCATCCGCGTCGCCGTGCCCAATGTCATGGGCTATGACGACGCCGCTTTTCCCAAGGCCAGCTATCACGCTTTCTGGGACGAAACCAAAGGCTATGCCAAGCCAGCGGACGGCCGACCGGTGTTTGAGGGGCTGCAACCTTCGTTCGTTTGGCCGGCAGGCGCCTAGGTCGGGGTCGACAGATTTCGCCGATCGTCCGTGGGCGAAGGACGTGCCCGCCCGCTAGATGGGCGCGTCCAACCGGATGCAGGCTGGCTCTGCCACGGGTTTGCGTTTGCCGTCGGCATGACGTCGCAGTCGCGGCCGATATTGCCACATCCGGCAGGCGGTCGATCAACCGAACCCTTATCAAAGCGCAGGTGTGGGGTCACGGCGCGGGGTGAAGCGGGGTTGTCGGCTTTGCGACCGACCGGCAGCGGTCCGAACAG
>JANMJC010000093.1:0-1693 GCA_031371185.1 Paracoccaceae bacterium
CTCGGTCGAGGCGCAACCGGCCGATGCAGGCATCGACCTGTCGGTCATGGGGACCGACCCGCCAGACGGCCCGTTCCGCCAGCGGCAGCTGGGGCAGGAACGTTTCGTTCTGCTGGCGCGGCACGGCCACCCGGCGCTGGACCGGGGGTTGACGGCCGAGGCTTTCGCGGCCCTGCCACAGGCGCTGGTGTCACCGCGCGGCACCGGCATGGTCGGGCCGGTCGATACGGCGCTGGCGGCGCTGGGCCTGCGGCGGCAGGTGCGCCTGTCGGTTACCCGCTTTACCACCTTGCCCACCATTCTGGCCGCGACAGACCTGATCGCCGCTGTCCCCGCCAGCTTTGCCGACCGGCCCGAAGTGCGGGCAGTCTGCGGCCAGCGATCCCTGCCCTTTGCCAGCCCGGTCCTGACCTGGCGGCTGGTCTGGCACGTCGTCCATGATGCCGACCCCGGAAACCGCTGGCTGCGCGGGTTGGCGTAAGGCTTGGGCGAAAAATCCGCCGGCCCGCCCTTTCCCCCTTGCGGCACCCGCCCCGGCTTTGTAGACAACGCCTGTTCAGACCGGATGCGGGCGTAGCTCAGGGGTAGAGCATAACCTTGCCAAGGTTAGGGTCGAGAGTTCGAATCTCTTCGCCCGCTCCAATCTGGACAACGATGTCAAAAGCTTTTGACGTCAGATGCAAGGCAAGCAGGCTTGCGTTGGTGGTCAGTTGTTCCATCCCGGAAGATTGCATCGACGTTCGGCGTCTGCCACTTCGAGCAGCGACTGGGGTCGGCCAACGCACCACGATTGCGGACGCGGCGATTTGGGTGTCTACTTCGCGCCGGAATGGAGGGAACTCCTGTGACCCTCGCCACGTCAATCCACGCGAAAACTGGATCGACCGCGCCCACCTTCCTGCAGAACGGCGGCGGGACTGGCTTGCTTTTGCGGGAAATCGATTGGTCGCGGCACCCGCTTGGGGCGGCAGAACGCTGGCCGGTCATCCTGCAAACCATCACAAGCGTGGTTCTGGGGTCGCGGCAGCCCATGTTCGTGTGCTGGGGTTCCGCGCTTCACACGCTCTACAATGATGGCTACGCCAAAATTTGCGGCACCCGTCACCCGGCATCTCTGGGTGCACCACTTTTGGACATCTGGCACGACATCCGCGATGTGCTCGAACCCATGTTGGCGCGCGTTGCTGCCGGTGAACCGATCCAGATGGACAACCTGTCCTTGATCTTGCACAACAACGGGGTTGAGGAGGAGGCGCATTTTGCATTTTCCTATACCCCGCTGCGGGACGACACGGGCACGGTATCGGGTTTGTTCTGTGCGTGCTCCGACACGACGCGCGAAGTGCGGCTCAAGCGCGAACTGCAAATCAGCGAACAGTTCCTGCGCTCGGTCCTGGGCGCTTCCACGGATTGCATAAAGGTGCTCGACCTGGAAGGGCGCCTGACTTGCATCAGCGACGGCGGTCGCCTGATCATGCAACTTCCCCAGAGTGAGGACGTTCTGGGAAAGTTGTGGCCTTCATTCTGGAAGGACGTCAGCGGGCGACAAGGGCTTGGTCTGTCGCTTGCCCTGCACGAGCTTTGTACCAATGCCACGAAACACGGCGCTTTGTCCGGTAACAGCGGTGATGTTGTGGTCCGCTGGGATGTGCAGCCCGACGGTGTTTTTGCCTTTCGCTGGCGCGAAAGCGGC
>JANMJC010000115.1:0-2736 GCA_031371185.1 Paracoccaceae bacterium
GGATCGCCAGCGGATCGGCGGCGGGATCGGGGTCGTTGCCCAGCACGTTGATCGGCAGCGGAGCGCCGACCGCGGTCGCGCCTGTGTCGGGGGTGGCCACCGGGTCGTGGTTGTCGCAATTGTCCACGGTGTTGGACAGCGAGAACATCTCGACCGTGCCCTGGAAGTGCTGGTCGATGTTGTTCAAAAGGATTGGCGCGGAATTGGCCTGCCCGGCGCCGATGATGTAGGGCTGGTTGCCCGCCCCCATGTCCATGGTGACATCCGACGACACCGGCGCGCTGAAGGCGTCGCCCGAAGTGCCGTTGGTCAGGTCCATCTGGCCCCCGGCCCCGCCCTGGGCCCAGGAATAGGTCAGGTTCACCTCGTCGCCCGGAGCGGCAAAGCCGGGCGCGGTCGTGGTCACTTCCACCCCGGTTCCGGTTTCGTGGCTGACCTGCACCGACCCGTCGGCCAGAATCTCGACCCGGAAGCCCCCGGCGGTATCGCCGGTGCTGTCGCGCGATACCACCGTCTGGGTCGCGGTCAACGGGCTGTCGCCCAGGGTGAACTGGATTTCCAGCGTGCCCGCGTCACCCTGATACAGGGGATCGGGAACGATCTTGACCAGATCATTGGTGCCATCCAGCACCGCCTGGCCGCCGGTCGCCGTGGCACCGTTGATATAGTACCCCACCTGCGTCCCGTTGGCCGGTGCGGAGTCCAATGCCAGCGTGGAGGTATCATCGAAATTGAAAAGCGCGAAAACCGGCATGTTCTTCCCTCACGTTCACAAAAGCACCCGGATGGGCGACTTTCCCCTGATTTCGGACAGCCGGATGGCAGACCGAAAAGACGCGGAACCGAAACGGTCCTGCGCCACGACGCCTGTCGTCAGTCGTGATGCGGAAAAACGCCACCTGCCCCGATGCCAAAGCATCAAGCCCCTGTTGAACCTTTCAAGAGAAACCATGGGTCAGCAAGACCCTGGCGCGCGGCAGCACTTCCTTCACACAATCGCGCCCTTTCGGACACCAACACATCTGACAGACCGCCCCCACGGCCTTTGTCCCTCCCAGAAGGACAAGGATGAAACTAGCCGCCTGTCGGTCCGGCGCAAAGGGAAAAAAGGCGCAAAGGTGTCAACTTGCGGGCTCAAACCCCCGCAGAGCGGTCGAAATCCGGTTCTGCCCGGGGCGTCTGATCCGTCGATTGTTGCGCGCACTGCATGAAATGTACAAATCCGACCCGCAGCTTTCGCAACTTTTCCAGCAAGTTAATGTCCTTCTTTGACATTTTCGCACATGCCATTGTCTTCATTATGGAAACATAGAATTCCATTAACCAAGGGCGTTGGATCCTGACACTTTTTTGCCTCTTTCCTGACACCTTGTTCGCGAAATCGGGTCAATCCGGGGGTTTGGGGCCGATCGTGCTTTGTCAAGCTACTGTTAAGCTTAACATTCCGCGAATCACCCGAACATTTCGAATTGAATTTTCCGGTTCGGGGCCGGTTGTCCTGCGGGCCGCCGCGACGGGTCGGGCCCGGGTCGGCGCCTGCGCGGGCGTGGTCAGGAAACTTTGGTACGGGTGGTCGGACTCGAACCGACACTTCTTGCGAAAACAGATTTTGAGTCTGTCGCGTCTACCATTCCGCCACACCCGCCCTGAAGACCCGTTGGTAGCGACCCCTGAAACCCAGGGATCATGCGGGCCTGTCGTGTCAATCTCGACCAACCTAAGACCAGGTTTCCCCGTCCTGCGCTTGGTACGGCTGCGGTTTAGCGTGACGGCAATGCGCCGTCAACGCCACTTTCACCCGCGACCCTGTCTGCTGACCTCACGGCCGGCGGGCCAACAGGGCTTCGGGACCTTCGCCCACCCGGATGCACCCCCGGGGCACCCGCCCCACTACAACTTCTTGGCCGCAAAGGTGTCGCAAGACTTCATCTGCCCCGAGTTCAGCCCGGTCGCAAACCAGCGCGACCGCTGTTCAGAGGTGCCATGGGTAAAGGTGTGCGGCATCGGGCGTTGCCCGGCGTTGCGTTGCAAGGTGTCGTCGCCGATCTGACGCGCGGCGTTCAACGCCTCCTCAAAGTCGCCCGGTTCGATCACGCCGTAGGTCTGGCTCATCTGACGCGCCCAGATCCCCGACAGGCAATCGGCCTGCAGTTCGATCCGCACCGAAATCGCGTTGCTTTCCGTTTCGGACACCTGCGCGCGCAGGTCATTGGCCTGGCCCAGAATGCCCAACTCGTCCTGAACGTGATGCGCCACCTCGTGGGCGACGACGTAAGCCATGGCAAAATCGCCGCCCGCGCCCAGTTGATGTTCTATCGTGGTGAAGAAATCGGTGTCGAGATACACCTTCTTGTCGCTCGGGCAGTAAAACGGCCCCGTCGCGCCCGAGGCATTGCCGCAGGGCGATTGTGTGACCCCCTTGAACAGCACCAGCGTGACCGGATCATAGGCCTGGCGCACCTGCGACCGGAACAGATCGGTCCACACCGTTTCGGTGTCGGCCAGAACCACCGACACGAATTCGCCGGCCTGCACATCCTCGGCCGTCATCTCGACCGGCGCGGAGGGGCCAGAATCAATGCCGCCCCCGTTCAGCA
Source organism: Paracoccaceae bacterium (assembly GCA_031371185.1). Classification (GTDB taxonomy): domain Bacteria; phylum Pseudomonadota; class Alphaproteobacteria; order Rhodobacterales; family Rhodobacteraceae; genus CAIYZT01. Next base: position 2,598 of record JANMJC010000115.1, read on the forward strand.
GCGGCGTCAGGTCGATGCCAAGGAAATAGCTGATGATCACCACGGCCACCACGCCAATGCCGCCGACGCCCCCCAGGCTCGCCGCGCCGCGCCGCGACCCGCCATCGGCGCGGCGGTCCTCGATGTTGGAGCTTGTCCG
>JANMJC010000117.1:0-9389 GCA_031371185.1 Paracoccaceae bacterium
GACATCGCGTTCGTCCCAGATGCGATGGGTACAGCGAACGATGTAATCGACGATGTCGGAATAGACCGGATCGAAGCCGCGCATCGGCTGGACGCGGGCGCGTTCCTGAGGGGCAAGTTGAACGTAATCGCGCCGTTCGACCTGCAGGATGGGGTCGGATTTGGCAGATTCAGGGCTTTCGGTCATGCGCGTGGCCTTTCAAAGCATCTTTGGCGAAAAAATCAGCGGGCGGGCGGGTCCCAGCTTTCGGGTTGAACGGCGGGATCAAGGCTGGCCATCCGGCCCAGCACGTCAAGCCCCTGCAGGTTCAGGTAGTGCAGAATGTCGATGAAAATCCAGTTTTCAGCCAACTTGCCGTCCTGCTCGCGGTACAGATCCACCACGCGCATCTCGGACATGCCGGGGGATGCGGTCATGCCCATGTAGCCGCCATTGTTTTTCAAGCTCAGGTTGGCCCAGCCGAAAAAGCCGCCGAAATGCCCCTCGGCCATCCGGCACAGATGTCCGTTGAATCGATAGCCGTCGGACAGATGCGCGTTGAAGGGGCCCGCGTGCTGACGGGTGTAACGCTGGATGGTGTAGGCCGCGCCGATCCCGCCGGGCCCCCACCAGATCTTGTCATCGTGCCAGGTGCGCGCCAGATGCGTTTCATAGGCGGTGCGTTTGCCGGCCGAGCGCTGCTCGCGGCTGCTGCCCATGTCGTTGATCATCGCATTTATCGCCGCCAGCGTGGCGGTGCCAAGCGCCGCGTCCTGCGCGTCCCACATCAGCCCTTCGTGGGTCATCGGCCCGGGCTGGATCAGATGGGCGCCGGTGGCGGGCGGGAAAGGGTCCTGTCCCGCCTGGATCATCAGGTGCGGGATGTCAAAGAATTGCGCGGTCTGCGTGATGCGCCCGCCCTCGACCTTGTGGAATTCCACATAGCGCAGCATCGTGATCTTGCCGGTGGGTCGGATGCCCAGCCAGGGCCGGTCAAACAGGCACATCAGATGCCCCATCGACACGACCCAGACGCTGCTGAAGCCGTCGATTTCGTTCAGCCCGGCCATGAAAATGTCCGGTCGCCGCTGCACCCGGCTCATCGCGGTCAGGAAGGGCTTCCAGAAGGACTGCGCCACCGCGGCCGCGCCGTGCTGTTCATGAAACGGGTGCATCCCGCGCCAGTGCCAACCGGGATCGGTGTGCCGCGCAAGCGTTTGCGCGACAGTGTCGGGCGTGGCCTTGGCCAGGTCGGCGTAGTAAGCGCGCACCACGGCTTTTTCGGTCTGAAAGGCGGTCATGGCAAACCCTTTTCCCTGTGACTGATCCCCCTAGCGAAGCCTAACAGAGAATCTTTTGCAAGCGTATTCATTTCTGATATTCTTCGAACATTGCATCTGTCGATTCCGTTTCCCACAGGTGGCCGCGACAAGGTCGATCCGCTTTGTCGCGTTTGCCGCAAAAGTCGCGAAAACCTTATCCAGAGGAGATCTGAGACCATGACGCATCGTCTTTTGTTCGCCGCAGTAACCGCAATTCAACTGGGCACCGGTGCCGCCTGGGCAGAGTGCCCTGCCGATGCGACCGGTTCGGTGCGCATCCTTTCAAACGATTTTTCGGCCCTTAACGCCATCAACGAGCGCGCCCTTTCCTGTGCCACCGCAAATCTGACGGTGACCGCGAACCAGACGACCCAGCACACCGACCTGCAAGTGCCCGCCCTGACCGCCAACCCGGCGGAATACACGGTGAAATTCGGCGCGAACGGCTCGATCACGGCGCTTTTGACGGCAGGGCTCTTGCGCCCTCTGGATGATCTTGTGGCCAAGTACGGGCAAGATCTGTCTCCCAACCAGTTGATCAAGATTGACGGCAAGGTCATGGCGATTGCCTTCATGGCCAATGCCGAACACTTCTTTTACCGCGAGGATGTGCTGGCTGCCGCCGGGATTGCCCCGCCGCAGACATGGGACGATGTCCTTGCCGCCGCCGAGGTTCTTCGGGCCAAGGGTGTGATGCAGAACCCACTTGGCCTTCCTTACGCGCCGGGATGGGAACTGGGGCAGGGATTCGTGAACCTGTACCTTGGTCAGGATGGCGAATTCTTTCAGCCCGGCACCGCCCTGCCGGCGATCAACAACGCCAAGGGGGTCAAGGCGCTGGAGATGATGAAGGCTCAGGCCGGGTATATGGGAGCTGACTATCTGTCCTGGTCTTCGAACGCGATGCCGCCGCTGCTGGAGGCGAACACGATCGCAATGACCAATTTCTGGGGGTCGGAATCGGCCGAAGTTCTGCCCGGTACCGAAAAGGCCCCGACTGCGGCCCCCTTCATGCGCCTTGCGGCGGCCCCTGCCATGGCGGGCTATGATCACCCCGCAACGACGATCTGGTGGGATGGATTCGGCATCGCCAAGAACATTCCGGATGCCGACGCCGAGGCATCCTTCCGTGTGATGATGCACGCCATTGCCCCCGAACTGGCGACCGAAAAGCCCGATCTGGCCGTCTGGTTGATGAAGGGCTACGCTCCGACGCCCGCTGCCGCCGGTGTGATCGCGTCGGTTCAGGGTGGTGCACCCGCCTATCCCACCGTGCCCTACATGAACCTGATGCACACCGCGATCGACGGCAACATCGTGGGCTACATGAAGGGCGAGGAAACGGCCGAACAGGCGCTTGCCGATGCCGAGGCGGCCTATACCGCTGCCGCCCGCGAGGCGGGTTTCATCCAGTAAAAGGCCAACCGGGTGGGAGCAGTCCTTCCCACCCGGTGCCCGCGATGCCCCACCGCACCTTCACCCTGTTCATCTTGCCGTCGATGCTGGCGATGCTTCTGTTCATCGCCTTGCCACTGCTGTCGGTGGTCGTGCAGTCCTTCTTCGTCGAGCATGCGCAGGTGCTGGTTCAGGTGGAAACCTGCGATCCTTTCGGCTGCAAGACCGAAATCCGCGTCGATGCAGGTGCCATGCAGGCCCTGAACGACCAGGAACCCCAGGGCCGGTTCAACGGTCTGGGCACCTATCTTGACAGCGCCCATCTGGCCGTCACCGAATTGCGCGCCATCTGGGCCGGCGCGCCCGACATGGCGACCGGCCTGTCGCAGACGCTCAATCTGCCGTTTTACCGGGCACTTCTGTTCACGCTGGTTTACACGGTCGTCGTCTCGCCGTTGTCGCTTGGCCTTGGCTTTCTGATCGCCCTGTCGGTCAATGTCCTGCCGCGCGCGACACGGGGGGGCGTGGTCTATGTAACGCTGCTGCCGATGATCGTACCATCGGTGATCGGCGCCTTGACGCTGTTCTGGATGATCGATCAGAACGGCATCATCGGTGCGTTCCTGCGCTGGATCACCGGGGATGAGACCCTGTCGATCAAGGCCTCCGGAGCATTGGCCTGGGCGACGCTTTTTGCGCATGGCGTGTGGTCGAACGCCCCCTTCGTGTTCATCGTGTTCTTCGCCGCGCTGCAAACCGTTCCGCGTGACACGCTCGAGGCGGCCATGGTCGATGGCGCGTCGCGGTTTGAACGGCTTCGTCTGGTCACGATGCCGCATCTGGCGCCAATCGCCACCTTCCTGATGCTGATCCTGATCATGGACAACTTTCGCGTCTTCGAATCGATCATCGGGCTTACGGCGACGGCTCATGCCTCGTCGCTTTCAACCCTGATCTTTTTTGCGCTGCGGGGCGACACGCCGCTGTTCGGGTCGGCCGCCGCGACCTCCATGCTGACCGTCATCTGCATCTTCGTGCTGCTCTTGCCGTCGCTGCGCCGTGCGCGGACCAGTTTCAGGACCAAGGCATGACCGATACCCCGCGCGCCTTTCGCCCGCCCCTCTATCTGGTCTTGCTGGCCTCGGCCTTCATCGCGGTCTGGCTGGTTGCGGCAGCCCTGCCCTTCGTGTGGACGGCATGGGGCAGCCTGAAGCTGGAGGGTGACTTCTTTTCCAAGGTATCATGGCAAGACGCCCTTTACGGACCGCGCACGCAGGCGCTAACCGGCTCCGCCTTCACCTTTCAGGCCTATCACGACGTGTGGGTCGGCCAGGGCTTCTGGCGGCAAGCCCTGAACACGATCCTGATCACCCTGGGGGTGACGGCGGTATCGCTGACCTTCGGCACATTGGGCGGCTATGCCCTGGCGCGGTCCACGGCGCGCTACGCCTTCTGGATCCTGATCGCGGCGCTGGTCTTTCGCGCCATGCCGGGGCTTACCCTGGTATCGGGCTATCTTTTGCCGTTCTTTGAATGGAACCTGTGGGGGCATCAGTGGACAACGATCATCGTGCTGGTGGCACTTAACCAGCCGTTTACCCTGTGGCTGCTGCATTCGTTCTTCCTGACGATCCCCCGGGACCTTGACGAATCCGCCCTGATCGACGGCTGCACGCGCCTGCAAGCCTTCCGGCTTGTGGTCATGCCGGTCATGTGGCCCGGGGTCATCACCACCGGCATCTTCAGCTTTCTGGTCGGCTACAGCGATTTCGTGATCTGCGCGATGCTGCTGAGCGAGGACAACCAGACGATGGTGCCCAAGATCATCGGTTTTCTGGGGACAACCCAGCAACCTGGTCAGGTGATGTATGCCGTTGCCGCCACGGTTTCCGTCATTCTGCCGCTGCTGGTCCTGGTGCTGTTCAGCCAGCGCAGGATCGTCGGCGGTCTGGTGGCCGGGGCCGTCAAGGGGTGACGGAGTTCTTGCCCGCGACGGGCTGATCCGCGGTGCCGCGGGCCCGGCGTATTGCCATTGCCCGGCCTTTGCCTGCCCGCGAACCGACAAGGGGCGGCACCTTTGTGGCGGGGCGCAGAAGGGATACGGGGATCAGGGCGCGCCTCGGATTTGCCCGGGGATGCCCAGAAGCCATGCGGGTCACAAGCCCCCGGGCATGGCCGCTTTGGTAAAGACCAAAGGGCTGGCGGACCCGATGCCGCCAGCCCCCTGTCCTGATTGCCCCTAAAGCGGTTCAAGTCTTAACGGAATCAGAATTCAAACCAAAAGTGTTCGAATTCTGATGCTTGATGTTTCAACGAAGACTTGAACCGCTCTTAAGCCCGTCAGCTCAGCCGTGTGCCCGAAAAGCGGTGAACCACCATGGTCACGATGATGACGATGCCAAAGATGAACTCGGTCCAGAACCCGGCAAACCCGGCGCCGACTGCGCCCGACGGGATCATCCCGATGGTCAAGGCACCGAACACGGCTCCGATGATCGTGCCCACCCCCCCCCAGACCGGTGTGCCGCCGACAAAAAGCGCCGCAAGCACGGGCAAGAGATAGGCTTTGCCTGACAGCGGAAACCACACCATGTTGGCTGTCTGCACCAGGATGATGCCCGCCAGGGTCGCCGAGACGGCCGACAATACGAACACGCCGACCCGGATGCGTTCGACATTGATGCCCATCTGCCGCGCGGAATTGGGATTGTCGCCCACCATCTGCACCCGCACGCCGAAGCGGTGATAGCGGAACAGGACATACATCAGCGCTACCCAGATCAGCGCAATGAAGAAGTGGTTGGGCACCTGCATGCCGCCGATCAGCCATTTGCCGACAAAGAATTCATTGCCCCAGGTGCCGACCGCCGAGCGCAGTTCCAGATTCTTGCCCTGCGCCAGAAAGTTCACGATGCCGACGATGAAGAACGACAGCCCCAGGGTCGCCACCAGCGAGGATATCTTGCCGTAAACCACGATCGCCCCGATCACGACCCCCAAAAGCGCACCGATCACCAGCGTCAGCAGCGCCGCCGGGATCACCGGCAGCCCCCAGATCAGCAGTGTCATGAACACGCCGCCCCCCGAACCGATGACGGCGGGAAAGGCCAGATCAATCTCGCCCGCCGTGACCACAAACACCATCGCGGTGACGATGATGATGCTGGGCGGGATGGAAAACAGATAGGCGCCATAAAAACCGGGATTCAGGAACAGCCCCCAGTTCTGTGAGGCAAAGAACAGCCACACGGCGATGAAGGCCAGAAAAGAGTTCACCGCCCGACCGTTGACACCGTAAAACCGGCGAAAGGCGCTTTGTTCGCGGCGGTTGTCGATGATCGCCGTCTTGGGGGGTTCGGGGATGATGACGGTCATTGCGGTCTCCTCAGACTGTTCACATCGGCGCGTCCGGTTTCGGCAAGCTGATGCATCATGCTGATCAGATGATCGGCGCCGGTGAAGGCGGCCTTTTCGCCCTCGAAAGCCTCGCACCCTCGGTCGATGACAAAGAAGCGGTCAGCGATATCATAGACATGATAGATGTTGTGCCCGATGAAGATCACCGTGCGGCCCGAGTTTCTGACCGCCTCGACAAAGCGGAACACCTTTTGCGTCTCGGTAAGGGACAGGGCCGTTGTCGGCTCGTCCAGCACGATCACCTCGGCGTTGTTGTACAGCGCGCGGGCAATGGCAACGCCCTGCCGCTCGCCGCCCGACAGGTTCCCCACCACCGAATCCGGGTTGAACACCTTGGAGGTAAAGCCGATCTCGCGCATCAGGCGGTTGGCTTCCTCGACCTGCCGTTTGGTGTCGATCAGGCCCAGAACATTGGTGATCTCGCGGCCCATGAAGATGTTTGTGACGATGGAATGCTGCGGCGCCAGGGCGCGGTCCTGAAAGACGGTCTCGATCCCGGCAGAACGGGCGGCCAGCGGGTTCCAGGGGTTGCACAGCTTGCCCTTGACCCAGACCTCGCCCGTCGTGGGCGCATGCACGCCCGCCAAGGTCTTGACGAGCGTTGATTTGCCCGCGCCATTGTCCCCCAGAAGCCCCAGAACCTCGCCCTTGCGGACCGTCAGGGAAACGCCGGTCAACGCTTCGACGCTGCCGAAACGCTTGACGATATTCTTCAACTCGATCATCGGCGCGGTCATGTTGCCCCTCCACGTTCCCTGCCCGGTAAGCCGGGCCCGGTTTCCCCGAGCCCGGCCCTGGTTTGCTTAGCGGAAGCCGGCGTTGGCCAGTTCGGACACTTCGGCCACGTTGGACGCCGACACAAAGCCCGACCCCGTATCAACGTTCAACGGCCCCAGCTTGTAGACCAGTTGCTGGCACAGCGACACGACGGGCAGATAGCCCTGCTGGTAGGGCTGCTGGTCGGCAGTCACCAAGAGATAACCGCTGTCGACCGCCTCTTTGACGCCCTGTCCAAGGTCGAAACCGACGCCGATGATGTCGCCGGGCTGCTTGCCCATCGACTGCATGAACACCGGTGCGGCCGAAATCCACGGGCCGCCGGGATAGCCGATCAGCTTGACCGCCGGATCCGACAGAACGGCCGAGGTCAGGATCGGCAGTTGCAGCATCTGGTCCGCCGAAGCGCCATCCGCCTCTTGCAGCTTGGTCACCACAAGACCGGCCTCTTCCAGCCCCTCGACCAGACCAAGCTCGCGCTTGGCGCGGGCCTCGGCCTCCCAACGCGACAGGACGATGGCATGGTCACCCGCCTTCAGCTTGTCACCCGCCAGACGCAGCGTTTCGGCAGCCAAGGCGCGGCCCTGTTCGTAAAGCGAGGCCCCGACAAAGCCAGAGCCGTATTTGGCGCGGACTTCCGGCGCATCGACGTTCATGTACATGACCTTGATCCCGGCGGCGTCAGCCTCGGCGGCAATCGGCAGCAGGGCGGCGTCGCCCGGATGGCCCATCATCGCGATCCCGTCAGGCTTTTGCCCGATCATGTCGCGGAACTGGGTGACCATCAGTTCAAAGTTCCAGTCGGAATAAATGATCTGCACATTCGCGCCGGTGTCCTCGGCCGCCTGCGTCGCACCCTTGTCGATGATCGAGTTGAAGGTTCCGCCTGCAGGACCGCCGGAAAACACGACAATGTTCTTGCCTGCGCACCACTTTTCGCCTTCAGCAGCAGCAGCGCCGGCCAGCATCGCGACCAGGCTTGTCGCCCCCAGAAGGGACTTTGTCAGTACTCCCATTTCTTTCTCCCTGTGCGCATCGTCATGGCTTGCGTTGCGCGTTTTGATTACCAAAAACGTTTCTGGCCATAATCGCATGCTACCGACAGCGCAGGTAGGTTTGTCAAGCAATTTTGTGCCGTTCCCTGCGAAAAATCCCGCTTGGCAAGGGCCGAACTGAATTCTTGACTAAGATCCCAAAAACGTTTCTGGTTGCGAAAAGCGAGAAGCGCAAAATTTGAGTTGGACCCGCAGGACAGCCGTGTCAGAAACACTCCGAACGCAAAGCCCAAGGGGGCGTCGGGCGTCGCTTCCCCCAAGGTATGTCCGCGCGCAAGCCGACAGGGATGGCGGCGGTCAGGGTGATCTGCCGGGGTTGACGGCGCTTGTGGATACCCTTGCCGAACCGGGCATGAAGAGATGCCTGCGGGAACGGTCGCGCGGGGCGCGATCAGCGTCACCGGCCCTGCAATCCAGTGCGAGGCACCATGACCGGTGCTGACCTGCCTCCTCTGTCCATCCGGCCCGATATCCGTGCCGTGGCGCTTGCCGCGGGGGTGTCGGTTTCCACGGTCAGCCGGGCGCTGAACGGCTATGCCGATGTAAACGCCGAGACCCGCAAACGGGTGGAACAGGCCGCCGAAACCCTTGGCTACCGGCCCAGCCATGCCGCCGCGATGCTGCGGCGCAGCCAGACCGGCACCGTGACCTTCATGGTGTCCAAGCCCTGGACGAAATATGTCGATCCCTATTTTCTGGGCCTGCTGGACGGGCTGGAGATGATGCTGGCCGCCGCCGGCCTTGACCTTCAGGTCGTCATGGCGCGGGAGTTTGACCGCGAGATCGACGTGATCCGAAGCGCCGTGGAACGCAACCGCTGCGATGCGCTGGTCTTTGCGCGGACCCGCCCCGAAGACGAGCGCATCGACTGGCTGGAAGAGCGCGGTTTCCCCTTCGTCACCGTCGGGCGCAACAACCGCAACAGCCACAACTTCGTCGACCGCGATCAGGTGCAGGTCGGGCTTGAATCGGCGCGCAGGCTGGTGGCTCTGGGGCACCAGAAGATCGGTCAACTGACCACCCCCTTGCGCTATACCTATACTCATCTTTCGATGCAGGGCGTGCGGCAAGGGCTGGACGAGGCTGGTCTGCCGCTGGATCCGGCGCTGATTGTCGAATGCCCGCTGTCGCAGAAAACCGGCGAAGAGGCCGTGACCGAGTTGTTCCTGCGCGGTGCGCGGCCCACGGCCCTGATCTGCGGCAATGATCTGATCGCGATTTCCGCGATGGACGGATTGCGGCGCCTTGGCCTGACCCCGGGCAAGGATGTCGCGCTGATCGGATGCGACGACACCCCGATCGCCGCCCATATGCGGCCGTCGCTGACCACCTTCACCATGGACCTTGGCGCGATGGGCATTCGCATCGGCCGCATGGTGCAGGCCCGGCTGCAGGGCCAACTTGCCCCGCAGCAAGATCTGATCGAAGCCCCCATCGTCCTGCG
>JANMJC010000144.1:0-6395 GCA_031371185.1 Paracoccaceae bacterium
AACGGATAACGGTGCGGAATGATCCGCATGATCAGATCCAGATCGGCGGTCAAAGCGGCCGGTGGTGCGGTATCGGTCATGTCCTCTCCCAAAGCAGGCATCGGCCCTTGGTCGGGCCGTTGTCCCTGACTAGCAACAAGGCCCGGCAAGAACAAGTCGGGCCCGGGGCGAGTGAGGATCAGGGGGCGGGGGCGGGAGTGGGGGAAGGCGGTGCGGGGTCGGTGGGTGCAGGGTTGGTGGGGGTGGGTGCCGGGCCCGGTGCGGGTTCCGGGGCGGTGGTCGGTTGCGGGTCTGTCACCTGCAGGTCCATCCGGCGCGTCGCCTCGGCGGTGATGTCGATCTGGTCGAAGGACACCAGCACCGCCTTGTTGTCCAGAATGGCCAGCGCGCCCGCATCGCGCATGATCGCCCCCAGAACCGGCACCAGCGCCTGAAAGAACTTCTGCCGCTCTTCCTCACGCTTGCGCTCCAGCGCCTTGGCCTTGGAAGCCTGAGCGTCCCTCAGCCCCTCGACCTTGACGTTGAACGCCTCGGCAAGCGCCTGAAACTCGCTTGGGCCAAGCGCCGGGCGACGGTCGGTCAGGTCCTGTTCCTCGGACTCCAGTGCTGCGTCGATCTTGCGGTTTTCTGCCGCCAGCGCGTCATTTTCTGCCGAAATCGCGGCGTCAATCGCCTTGCCCGCCAGACTTTCGCGGAACACCCGTTCCTGATCCAGCGTCAACACCACCGCGCCGCGCGGCAGGGGCGGCGCCACTTCCTGTGCCAGCCCCGCCCCGCCATGGGCCAGAAGGGCCGCCAGTAGGGCCGCCGCCGCGCGCATCAGAACTTGGTCGAGATGGTGAATTCAAAGGGCTGTTCGATGTCGTAGTCTTCCTTGACCAGCGCCTTCGAGAAGTTGAACCGCAAGGGCCCGATCGGGGTGGACCAGAACACCGACAGACCGGCCACGGCACGCGGATGGGCCGCGTCGTCGATGGAGCCGCCGTTGGTGTCGTTCAGCCCCCATACCGAGCCGTAGTCAAAGAACGCGCCGCCGGTGATGCCGTATTCTTCGGGAAGGCCCAAGGGAAAGTCAGCCTCCAGCCGGGCAACGGCATAGATGTTGCCGCCAAGCGCGTCTTCGTTGACCGCCCCCAGATCGCGCGGGCCGATGCCGTTGGGTTCGAACCCGCGGATCTTGCCCTTGGCCGTGAAGCGTTCGGTGACGCGCGGATCAAAACCGCCGATGCCCTGCACCATGCCGCCCTCGGCAATGGCGCGCAGCGTCACGTCGCCGTTCAGCACCTGGGTTTCGGCCACGGCCAGCAGGTTGGATTCGACATAGGACGTATCGCCGCCCACCCCCGCCACATCCTGCCCAAAACGGAACAGGAACCGACTGTCGGGATCAAGCCCGGCGATCTTGCTGTCAAAGCTGTAGGTATAGCCAAGCGCCGAGGTGATCAGCAGCCCCTCTTCGCCCTGCAGAACGGTCGAGCTGTCGGGATCGACATTCAGGATGCCATTCTTCGCCGCCGTATAGCGCAATTCAAGCCGACCGTTCCTGGACACCGGAAATTCCAGCGACGGCGAGAAGGTCAGCTCTGACGTGTCGTAGAAGGCGAAATCGTCGTTCGAGGTGCGGAAGGCCGCCGCCAGCTTGAACTTCAGGTCGCGGCCCAGAAGGGCGGGCTCGACGAAGAAAATGCTGTTGTCCTTGGTGTTGGTGCCCGAGGCGAGCGTCAGCGACAGGATCTGACCGCGCCCCAGAAAGTTCGATTCCGAGTAGGATACGTTGAAGCCCAGACCGTTGGTCGTCCCGTAGGTCGCCCCGAAGCTGATCGATCCGGTCGGCTGTTCGGCCACGTTGACGTTGACGACAACCTGATCGGGGGCGTTGCCGGGCTGCGCTTCGACCTGCGCATCGGTGAAATAGCCCAGGGCGCGGATGCGTTCGGCGGCCTGACGGATCTCGCGCGGGTTGAAGGGATCACCTTCGACCGTCTTGAACTGACGCCGCACCACTTCGTCGATGGTGGTGGTGTTGCCTTCGATGTCGATGCGCTCGACAAACACCCGCTCGCCCTTGACGATGGCAAAGGTCACGTCCAGCGTGCCATCGCGGTCATTGCGTTCGATGCGCGGCTCGACCCGGATGAAATTGAGGCCCTTTTCCAAGGCCAGTCCTTCCAGACGGGCGATGTTGGAATCGATGATCTGGGGCGAATAGGTGACACCGGGGCGCAGCTTGCGCACAGCGTCGAACTCGGCCGCATCCACGCCTTCAACCTCGGACACGGTCTGCACCGAGCCGATCCTGAACATGCGGCCTTCCTGCACGGTGAAGGCCACGAAGGTCGCATCGCGTTCGCGGCTGACATCCGCCGTGGCATCCAGCACGGCAAAATCGATGTACCCGCGCGAGGTGTAGAAGTCTTTCAGCAGTTGCTTGTCCAGTTCGACCCTTTCGGGCACGAAAGTGTCGCGCTGGATGATGTTGCGCAGAAAGCCCGCCTGTTTGGTTTCCAGAACCTGCCGCAGGCGGCGGTCGGAAAAGGCGCGGTTGCCGATGAAGGACAGCCGCTCGATCTCGACGACCTTGCCCTCGGCAATCTCGAAGACCAGATCGACGCGGTTGTCGTCGCGTCGGATGATCTTCGGCGCGATGCTGGCGGCCATGCGGCCCCGGGCGCGGTACAGTTCGGTCAGCGTGGCGGCATCGGCCTCGGCCTGAGCGGGCGAATAGACCAGCCGCGACTTCGAGGTGATGGCCGCCCCCAGTTCGGCATCGTCCAGCCGCTTGTTGCCCTGGAAATCCACCACGTTCAGCATGGGGAATTCCTTGACCCGGATCACCAGCGTCCCGCCGTTCGGCACCAGTTCCACGGTCTCGAACAGACCCGATTGCACGATGCGCTGATAGGCGTCGTTCAACCCGCCCGCCGACAGGGCCTGACCCTGACCGATTCCCGCGTAAGACAGGATGGTGGCGGCATCAACGCGCTGATTTCCTTCGATTTCAACCCGCGAGAAGGCATATTCCTGCGCCGAAGCGGACATCAGGAACGGCTCGTAACCGACTGTTGTTGATAGCAGAACCGCGATTGCGGAAGCGCGCAGAAATCGAAGGGTCATCCCCGACGTGGCCGATCTGGCAGTGGCCGCGAATTGCATGGAGTGCCTCACCCTTTACGTCTGTCCTAGGGACTGACTATCGGCTTCGCAAACCCTTGTCAAAAGCCCCAAACCGCCCTTGATGCGGGCGGGGGCGGAATGTGGCAAAATCTGTGGAAATCCGGGGTTCAGGGGCTTCAAACCCGTCGCGGATCGGCAAAGGCCCCCGGCAAATGTGCCCGCCTGCGCCCCTAGGGCATCAACAGGGCCGTGCCCAGGAAGGCGCCGGCCAGAAGGCCCACGACGACGGTGCCAAGCGTGAACATCAGGTCCCAGTTCACATTGATCAGCAGGCGAACCCCGCGATAGCTGTCCAAGACGCTTTGCATGACCCACACCTCTCGACTTCCCGACTGCGGCGATCATCGACGGAAATTGTGGCCAAGTTGTGGCGAACCGGCCGAGAGAAGGCGTCAGGGACAGGTCAGGTCGTTGCCCAAGGCATAGACCATCAGGGCCAGCACCAGGGTCAGCCCGATCAGCGTCAGGAAGGACAGGATCCGGGCCGAGGGCGGCCGCCCGGTGACCGCTTCCCAGGCGTGAAACACCAGATGGCCGCCGTCCAGCACCGGAATCGGGAACAGGTTCATCAATCCGATGCCAAGCGACAGGACCGCCAGCGTGCCCAGAAAGCTTTCCCACCCGCTTTTCGCCGCATCCCCCACCACCGTCGCCATGGTGATCGCGCCCGAGATGTTGCAGCTTGAAATCTGCCCCTTCACGATGGCCGCGATGCCGTTGACCGACGAGATGGCCACCGCAACCGTGTTGTCCCAGGCCAGTTGCGCCACCTCCAGCGCCGAAGGATGGGTGCGCGCCAGATCCACCGCCATGGCCGAGGTCAGGCCGATCAGCCAGCGCGTCTCGAAGCCGCCCTCGGGCGTGGGCAGGTCGCGGCGGCGCGGGGTCAGCGTCAGATCAAAGGTCTTGCCCGCCCGCCAGATCGTCAGGGCCAGCGGCGCGCCGTTGGCCGCATCCACCACCGGCGAGATCTGCTCGAAGCTTGTCACCGGCGTGCCCCCCACCGCGGTGATCACGTCACCCGACTGCAGCCCCGCGTCCATCGCCGCCGATTTCGACATGACAGACCCCACGATGGGCGCCATCGGATAGGGTCCGGAGGTCTCGATCTGCGCCCCGTCGCGCAGCACCCGCCAGGTGACGGACTGCGACGGGGGCAAGTCCTTGATCGCGGTGAAAAAGCCGCGCACATCCGGCGTTGCCACCCCGGCCACCGCGACGATCTGGTCGCCGGGCTGCAACACGGATTCGAACCCCGGCACCGCTTGCACCGTGCCGATGACCGGGCGATCCTCGTCGCGCAGGATGCCCCAGACCGTGACCATCAGCGCAAAGACCACGAGCGTCAGCAGGACGTTGAACAGGGGGCCGGCCAGAACCGTCGCCGCCCGCGCCCACAAGGGCGCGCCGTGCATCGTGTGGCGGCGCTCCTGGGCGGACAGCCGCGACAGCGTGGCCTCGTCGGGATTGGCCGACGAGGCGTTGGCATCGCCCAGAAACTTGACATAGCCGCCCAGGGGCACCGCCGCCAACTGCCAGCGCGTGCCGTGACGGTCGGTGCGCGAAAAGATCACGCGGCCAAATCCGACCGAGAAGACCTCGGCATGAATGCCCGACCAGCGGCCGACGATGTAATGACCGAATTCATGCACGAAGACGATGATCATCAGAGCCAGAAGGAAGAAGACGGCCGAGTACAGGCCGTCCGCCACATTGGCCAACAAGAGTTCGGGCGACATCGGGCCTCCTTCAGGCTTGACGCAAACGACGGGCCAGGCCTTGGGCCGTGGTCCGGGTCAACTTGTCCATCGACAACACATCTTCAAGGCTGTGCACGGCTTCGGTTGGGCCAAACTGCGCCGAAAGCGCGGTCATCGTGGCCTCGACCAGGTCGGCCATCTGGGCAAAGCCCAGGGCTTCGGCGATGAAGTGATCCAGCGCCACCTCTTTGGCGGCATTGAATGCCGCCCCCGCCAGACCACCGGTCTCCATCACCTCGCGCGCCAGACGCAGCGCGGGATAGCGCACCAGATCGGGAGCGCGAAACGTCATCTGCGCCAGTTTGGCCAGATCCAGCCGCGCCACCGGCAGCGCGGCGCGGTGGGGCCAGTTCAGCGCGAAACCGATCGGGTGGCGCATGTCGGGCACGCCCAGATGGGCGATGTTGCCGCCGTCGCGAAAGCCCACCATCGAGTGAATGATCGATTCGGGGTGGATGATCACCTCGACCTGCGCCGGGGTGACGCCGAACAGTTCGCGGGCCTCGATCACCTCCAGCGCCTTGTTGAACATCGAGGCCGAGTCGATGGTGATCCGCGCGCCCATCGACCAGTTGGGATGGGCCAGCGCGTCCTTGACCCTGGCCCTTTGCAAGGTCTCCAGCGGCCAGTCGCGCAAGGCCCCGCCCGAGGCGGTCAGGATGATCCGGTCGACGCTGGCGACATCTTCGCCGATCAGGCTTTGGAAAATCGCGGAGTGTTCGGAATCCACCGGCAGAACCGTGGCGCCATGCGCCCGCGCGGTCGCCATCAGCAAGGGCCCGGCGGTGACAAGGCTTTCCTTGTTGGCCAGCGCCAGGGTCGATCCGTGCTGCAGCGCGCGCAGGCCCGGAACCAGCCCTGCCGCGCCCACAATCGCCGACATCACCCAATCGGCGGGGCGGTCGGCGGCCTCGGCTATCGCCTGCGCGCCCGCCGCCGCCTGCACGCCCGACCCGGCGAGCCGCTCGCGCAGTTCCGGCAAGGCGTCGTCATGGGCGGTCACGGCAACTTCGGCCCGCAAGGCAATCGCCATTTCGGCAAGCCGCACCAGATTGCGCCCGCCGGTCAGCGCCACGGTGTGAAAGGCCTCGGCCCCGCCCGCCCGACGGATCAGGTCAAAGGTGCTTTCGCCGACCGATCCGGTGGCCCCGAAGATCGTGATGCGGCGCATGGCCTATCCTCCGACCGGCCAGCCCAGCACGGGCGACAGCACGAACAGGGCAACCGCCGCGCCGGTCAGCGCGTCGAACCGGTCCAGCACGCCGCCATGACCGGGGATCAGTTGCGAGGCATCCTTGACGCCGGCGCGCCGCTTGATCCAGCTTTCCGCGATGTCGCCCATCTGGCCGGCGAACCCGATCAGCGGCGACAAAAGCAAAAGCCCCCAGCCGCCCGGGCCGAAGAGCCAGAACAAAAGGCCCACGACCACCGCTGCCCCCCAGCCGGCCACGGTGCCCGACC
>JANMJC010000145.1:0-4857 GCA_031371185.1 Paracoccaceae bacterium
GGCCAGGGCCGGCACCAGAATGGCCAGATCCTGCGCGGGCACCAGACCGACCGTTTCAGCGTCGCCCATGTGCACGGTCGCTTCGGCAATGCGGGTTCCGGCCTTGGCCACGGTTTTCAGCGCGAACTGGCGCATCGCCCAGGAGGCGATCCGCTCGGCCTCTTCGGCGCGTTCCCGTTCCGAGGCCATGCCGGTGACGGCAAAGATGATGCGCCGTTCGCCTTGCTTGACCGATCCCACGATGCCGTAACCCGCCTCTTCGGTGTGGCCGGTCTTCAACCCGTCAGCACCGATTCCCAGCTTCAACAGGGGATTTCGGTTGTTGGCATTGGCCGGGGCTCGGTCCTTGTAGTAGAACTCGGTCATGGCGAAGACCGGGTAGTATTCGGGAAACTCCTCGATCAGGCGACGGGCCAGAAGCCCCAGATCGCGCATCGACATGCGTTGTCCGGGGTCGGGCCAGCCCGAAGAATTGGCGAAATGCGACTGCTCCAGCCCCAGGGCGGCGGCCCTTTGGGTCATCTGTTCGGCAAAGGCCTCTTCGGTGCCCGCCAGACCTTCGGCCACCACGATGCAGGCATCATTGCCCGAATTGATGATCATGCCATGGATCAGCTCTTCCACCGACGGCCGGTCGCCGTGCTGCAAATACATGGTCGACCCCCCGCGTGAGGTCATCTCGACCGCGCGGTCGGACACGGCAAAGGTGGTGTCCAGCGTCACGCGGCCATCCTTGAGCGCCTCGAACAGCATGTTGATCGTCATCAGTTTCGACATCGACGCGGGCGGCAGCGAGGCCTCGCCGTTCTTGTCCATCAAGACGGTATGGGTCGTCATGTCATAGACCCAGGCCGATGTGGCGCGGGTGTCGAAGGCCCACAGCGGTAGGGCCACAAGGGCCGCCAGCAGCGACAGGAACAGGCGATGGATCTGGGTGACCATGGCGGCAGCGGGCCCCGTGTGTTCAGCGTTTCAGGAAATAGGCATCGGCGAAGCCGGCCTTCTTGATCTTGTCCAGAACCGATTTGTCGCCCCGCGCCGTGACGCTCCAGAACGATTTGCCTTGCGAGGTTTCCTTGGAAACCGAGGCCGAAACCCCGGCCTTGGACAATTGCTCGACCGCACGGTTGGCGTTGGCTTCGACCGAGAACAGGCCGATCTGGATCAGACTTCCACCGCCGGTGGCGGGGGCGGCGGGGGCCTGGGCCTCGGGGGCTGCGGCGGTCTGACCCTTGGGTGCGGTCGGGATCGCGGGGTCAGGCGCCTTGTCGGCGGCGGCCTTGTCGATGGCGGCGGCGGCATCGGCGGCCACCGAGGCCGCACTGGCATCGGTTGCCACGGTTTCGGCCGCGTCCAGCAGGGGCGCATTGGCGGCGGGGCCCGCGACCGGGACCTCTTCGCGGCGCAGCGCCGTGACGTTGATCTTGCCCGGCTGTCCGGCCAGAAGCCCCAAGGCCTCGGCCGCGTCCGACGAGATCTGCAGCGTCGGTCCGGGGTTGTCGCGTTCGCGCTTGAACAGCGCGCCGATGACGAATTTGCCATTGGCCGGGTTGCGCAGGATCACCCGCTCGGGATCGACCGCATCCGGAGAGGCGACCCAGACCCCGCCAAGCGACGGTCGCCCGTCCCACAGCGCATCATCGGTGACCTGAAACACCTCGGGCGCCTCGACGTCGCGGTCCACCAGCTTGACCGACCGGGCCGAAGGCGCGGCCATGGCGTCGGTCGCGGCGCCGTCCACCGCAGCGCCGTCCAGGGTCTCGCTGCTGACCGCCTCGCCGGTGATCGAGGCCGCCCCATCCGCGCTGCCACCAGCCGGGGCGAAAGGTCCGTCGCCGGTCTGGCATCCTGCCAGAACCCACAGCGCGCACCCTGCCAAAGCCAGTTGTTTCATCGTGATCTGCCGCATCTTTGAGCCTCACATTGCGCCCGGTCTGTGCCGGGCTTGAACCTGCCCGCCGGCACCGGGGCGCAGGAAGGCACGGGGCGGTTTGCCCCCTTTGACCGGGATCATAGTGAACTGTGACGCGCAGGGAAAGCCACAAGGCAGTGTGCCGGCGGAAAAGCGAAAGCCCCCGGGGCGGGGCCGTGCGCCCACCCGCGCAGGCCCGCAAAACCCCGACCAGACCGCCCTTCCAGAATCGCCGCCCGATGGATATGTGTCGCCCTGTCGGAGGAGTGGCGGAGTGGTTTATCGCACCGGTCTTGAAAACCGACGTAGGGGAAACTCTACCGTGGGTTCAAATCCCACCTCCTCCGCCAGAGCCAAGCGTGATGATGACCGGCGAAGGCAACCGCCATGAACGGCCGGCCTCAGGGCAACAGCTTGCGTCCCATCGTCTTGATCCAGCGCGGAAGTTTCTTCAGCGGCTGTTCGGATTTCAGCACCACTTGCACAAAGAGGTTGGACATTCTGACCCTGTGCATCGTTTCGGCGACATGCTCGATCGCCGTTCGGCTGCCTTGGGTCCCGGCCTCTATTCCCAACGACCGCGCCCAGGTCGCGATCTGCGACAGTTCTTCCTTGCTGAAACGGGTCAGGTCGGATTCCAGGGCGATCACCGTGCGCGGGCCGTCGTCGCGGGGCGACGCCTTGTCCTGCGGCTGCGCCTCGGGCCAGATCAGCGCGCCCTTTGCCCAATCGTCAAAGTCGGCGATGCGGGCGGAAATCGTCGCCTGAACCTCGGGGGCGAAGGCGAACCTGGGCCCGGAAAGGGCCGGCAGGCGCTGGATGAAGGTTCCGATGGGCGATTTTGCCCCGACATCGGCATCCTTGGGGGCCTTGACCTTGCGATAGCAGTACAGGGCCTTGACCGCCGTCGCACTCAGCGACTCGTTGGCCGATTCCAGATCGAACTCGGCCGGATCGCAGCCGATTTCCCGCAGGAAATGCGCAACGACATTGCCGTTCGGGAAAAAGCGGCGTTCGAAGGGGAAAGCCCGCACCCGGTCTTGCCCGACCTTGGACACCAGAAGGTCCAGCCATTTGTAATAGCTGTCGCGACGGCGAAACCAGCTTCCCGGATCGTCGAAAGCGACGCTGTGGGTTTTCAGCGTCTGTTGGAACATCGAGGTGTAATAGCCAACAGGTTCGCGGACATAGCCGATGAAGCGCGCATTCACGCCGTTGGCCTCCAGCGCCTTGAGGAAGGCGTCAAGCTGACGTTCGCCAAGCGTGGTCAGGCCCTCTGCCGAAATGATGCCCCGGTGGGGGGGCAGTTTCGACAGGGCCAGATGAAAATCGGCGGGGTCGGCATCGGACTGGCGGAAGAAGCGCGAAATGCCGAACGAACCGTTGACCTGGCCGAACCCCAGATAACGGCTGTCCCCCAAGGCTTTGCGGTTGTGGAACAGGGTTTCCTGGATCGAGGTGGATCCGGTCTTGTGCATGCCGAAATGCACGATCAGGTCGGCCCGGTCGCCGCCCAGGGACAGGGGCCTTTTCGGCTTTGGCCCCGGGGGTCGGGCGGCGGCTGCGGTTTTGCCCTGCACGGCGCCCAGAAGCCGCTTTGACGCGACGCGCGCCGCCGTCGATGTCGAGGCTTCGGCGGCCCGTGCAAGGCTGGTGATCGCGGCGGCAAGGCCCGGGTCCAGAGCGGACAGTTTCTGAAACAACTCTGCCAGGCTTTTGTTGTTGACCTCGCCCGCTTCGGGCTTGCCCGGGGCGGGCAGATCGGCGAACAGCGTCCCTTGCCCTCCGCCCAGAAAACGCTGCGCGACATAGTCATTGGCCGGGCGCGCGGCGGCCCTTGTGGCCAGCCGCAGAGCGGGCGGTACCAGGTCGACAAGGCCAGACGCCGGGGCTGGCGCGATCTGCGCGAGCTTTGGGTTCAAGGTCGCCGGAACCGCGTCGGGCGCGGCAAGACAATTGACCAGCCGGCGGAATTCCAGCGCCGCAAGATCCAGTGGCCGGGGCAAGGTCATCGTGAAACCTGCCGGATCAAGTCCCAGGACCTTGGCCAGAAAATCGGCCGGAACCGTTCCTTGCACAAGGGAAACGGGGTCTTCGATGCGCAGGATCAGATTGCCCGCGCCCAGGGCCTGTTCCCAGGGCCAGATCATCTGAAGCACCTCGAAAGCGGCAGGATCGCCAGGGGACGCCGCGTCGAATTTCCGCGTTTGGGTGCCGTCCAGAACCTCGGCGGCATAGGCCTCGGCCAGCAGGTTTTCCGGGGGCAGCAGGTACAGGCAGGCGCGCAGGGTGAAATGCGGGCGCATCGCGTCGCAGAACCGCAGGATCGCGGCGTTGCCCGCCCCGTCAGGATCGCAACAGATCACAACGCGGCGCGCTTCCAAAGCGGTCAACCCGCCTGCAATGTCTGCGGCACCCGACAGATCCGACAGGCACACCGCGCCGAAGGCCGGATAGGTGACCCCGGCCTTTGCCAAAGCGTCGCGCTGCAAAGAGAGGGTGTCGCGCAGTGCCCGGGACGAGGCGGTCTTGCCGGCAACATGCAGAATCAATTCGGGCTTCATCAGGGACTCTCGGGCAATGACGGTGCGGGCCCTTAAAGGTCGGGGGCCCGTGGCGTTAGCATAGACCAGACCTGCCGCCAACCGCCATGGGTTTGCAGCGGCGGGGCGTTACATGACCGCGCCCATGGCCCAGGGCACGAATTCGGCCCCGCCAAACCCCAGTTCCTCGGACCTGGTCTTTTCCCCCGAGGCCACGCGCACAAAGGTCTCGAAAATCTCGCGGCCCTTCTGTTCGATGCTGACGCCTTGGGTGATGATGTCGCCGCAGTTCAGGTCCATATCCTCGGACATGCGGTCGTACATTTCGGTGTTGGTCGCCAGCTTGATGCAGGGGGTGGGCTTGAAGCCCGATACCGACCCGCGCCCGGTGGTGAAGGCGAT
>JANMJC010000156.1:0-4361 GCA_031371185.1 Paracoccaceae bacterium
GGGCCATCACCAGCGGAGCGTCAGCCGCCAAAGCCTCGGCCAGACGGTCGGCGCCGGGGAACAGGCTCGCGGTGTGCATGTCGTTTCCCATGCCGAGCAGCAGCACGGTGATCGGCAGATGCGGGCGAATGCCCTCGGCCAAGGCGTCAAGGCCATCTTCCGGCGTCGGCACGGCCAGGTACATCGGCACCAGTTGCGCCTTTGCCGCCTGCCCCACCAGCAACCGCTGCCGCAGCAGCCTTGTGTTCGACCGGTCCGAACCCTCATCCACCCAGCGTTCGTCATTCAAGAGCACCGACACGCGGGCCCAATCCATATCCATCTGCGCCAAGGCGTCGAAGACCGGCCCCGGCGTCGTGCCACCCGGCACCGACAGCGTCACCGGCCCATGGCGCAAGCCCGTGCGCAACTCCTCCGCCATGGTTACGGCCAGACCCTGCATCAGGGCCGCCCGGTGGGGGTAATGTTCCAGCCTCATCCCTTGATCTCGCGCCAGCGCCGCCCGTCGCGGTGCATGAGCATCAGCGCATCCTCGGGGCCGGTCGAGCCGGCGTCATAGCCCTGCGGCTTTTCCCCCCGGCTTTCCCAGCCCTGGATGATCGGGTCGGTCCAGGCCCAGGCCGCCTCGACCTCGTCGCCGCGCATGAACAGGGTCTGGTTGCCGCGGATCACATCCATGATCAGCCGCTCGTAGGCGTCCGGCACGTCCTCGGCCTCATCGCCCAGGGCATCGGCAAAGGACATGTCCAGCGGCACCTGCATCAGGCGCATGCCACCCGGACCCGGTTCCTTGATCATCATCATCAATTCCATGCCCTCATTGGGTTGCAACCGGATGACCAGCACGTTTTCCTTCCAGCCCTTGGCGTCGTCGAAGATCTTGTGCGGCGGTTCCTTGAAGGTGATGGCGATTTCGCTGGCACGGCCGCGCAGCTTCTTGCCGGTGCGCAGATAGAACGGCGTGCCCTTCCAGCGCCAGTTGGCCAGATTGACCTTCAGCGCGATGTAGCTTTCGGTTTTGGACGCCGGATCCTCGCTGTGCTCGACATAGCCGCCCTCGCCCGCCGCCCCCAGATACTGCCCGCGCACGATATCCTGCGGGCGCACCGGTTCCAGCGCGCGGATCACCTTCAGCTTTTCATCGCGTACCGCATCGGGGTCGAAATGATACGGAGGCTCCATGGCGATCAGGCACAAAAGCTGCATCATGTGGTTCTGCACCATATCGCGCATCGCGCCCGACTTGTCGTAATAGGCGCCGCGCCCCTCGACCCCGACGGTTTCGGCGACGGTGATCTGCACATGGTCGATGTATTCCGACTTCCACAACGGCTCGAACAGGATGTTGGCAAAGCGCACCGCCATCAGGTTCTGCACGGTTTCCTTGCCCAGATAATGGTCGATCCGGTAAATCTGCCCCTCGGAGAAATGGCTGGCGAGCACGGCGTTCAGCGCCCGGGCGCTGGCCAGGTCGCGGCCGAATGGCTTTTCCACCACGATCCGGCTCCAGGCGTCGGCGATGCCGTTGCCATGCAGACGCTCGGCCAGATCGCCGAACAGCGTCGGGGCGACCGAGAAATAGAAGGCCCGCACGACACTGTCGCGCATCTTTGCCTTCAGGTCCCCCCAACCGCCGGTGCCCTTGGCGTCGATCGAGACATAGCCGATGCGGGTCAGGAATTCACCGATCATCCCGGTGTCGCGCCGGTCCGCCGGAACGAATTCGTCGATCGAGGCCGCGACCAGCGCCCGGAACGCCGCTTCGGTCAGGCTTGCCCGCGCCGCCCCGATGATCCGGCTGTCGTCGGTCATCTGACCGGCCAGAAAGCGCCGGTACAGGCCGGGAAAGATCTTGCGCTGCGCCAGATCGCCGGTGCCGCCAAAGATCACCAGATCGAACGAATCCACCGGAATAACGCGCGAAACCATCGCAAACCTCGCTTTGGAGATGCGCTTGTTAGCGCTAACGCCGCACTTTTAACCCGGGGATCGGCCCGTGTCCAGAGCGGTTCAAGTTGTCACCAAGACACCAAACATCAGAATTCAAACAGGTTTGGCTTGAATTCTGATTCCACAAGGACTGGGGCTGCCTTAGCACTGCTGGACGACAATTCCCATCCGGTTCAGGCGTCGTCGCCACCTTGCCAGCGCACCGACAGAAGCCCGGGCTCTGCCGCAAGCCGTTGCACCACACGGTCGAGCGCCTCTTCGCTGGCCCCCTCGCCCGCCACCGTCACCACGATCTGGATACGCCCCGTCGCGTCGCGATCAACCGCGATCTCCGACAGATGCAGCCCGTTCACCGAGAGCGTCCCCAAGATCAGCGCCCGCGCCTGCGCCTCGGCGGTTTCGGGCACCGCCACGATCAGCCGCGCCACCCGCACCAGCGGAACCCCCGCCTTGGTGTGCTTTTTCAGAAACTTCACCAGAGGCCGCAGTCCCAGATTGATGAACACCACCAAACCGGTCAGCACCAGCGCGAAATCCCACCGACCGATGCCCGCAATCAGACCCACCGCCGCCGAGCACCACAAGGTGGCCGCCGTGTTCAGACCGTGCACGTTGAAGCCGTCGCGAAAGATGATCCCGGCGCCCAGAAAACCGATGCCCGAAACCACCTGTGCCGCCACCCGGGTCGGGCTGGCATCGTTCGGCACATGCTGCGAGAAGATCACGAAGGCCGCCGCCCCCATCGCCACCAGCGCATTGGTGCGAAGCCCCGCCATGCGTTGGCGCACCTGACGTTCCGATCCGATCACCGCACCGCAACCAAGCGCCACCGCCAGATTGATGCTTGCCGCCTGCAACAGAATCGACATGGTCGGGCTCCTTGTTGTTGGCGCCAGCCAGCCCGCAAACCCGCCGGTGACCTGTGCCGGAAACGACGCTTCACGCGTCCAGTTCGGCATCCCAGTACAGAAAATCCATCCAGCTTTCGTGGCAATGGTTGGGCGGAAACCGCCGGCCATGGGCCTGCATCTCGTCAACCGTGGGCGGGCGCGGCGGGCGCGCCAGATGCATTCCTGACTGCTTCAGCGTCTTGGACCCCTTGCGCAGATTGCACGGGCTGCAGGCGGCCACCACGTTTTCCCAGCTTGTCACCCCGCCCCGGGACCGCGGCACGACATGGTCAAAGGTCAGATCGCCCTTGGACCCGCAATACTGGCAGCAGAAGGCGTCGCGCAGAAAAAGATTGAAGCGCGTGAATGCCACGCGCTTCTGGGGTCGAACATAGTCCTTCAGCACCACGACCGAGGGTATGCGGAACACCTGCCTCTGGCTGTGCACCACCGCGTCATATTCGGCCACGATGCAGACCCGGTCCATGAAGACCGCCTTCATCGCATCCTGCCAGGGCCACAGCGACAAGGGATAATAGCTGAGCGGGCGATAATCGGCGTTCAGCACCAAAGCCGGATGACTGCGCAGACCCGCAGGTTCCCGGACAAATTCAGAGCGAAAACTGCCGTCCATTCCCCATCCTTCAGGATTGCGCCGAACCGGGGCCCAGGGGCCGCGTCTGGCCTTCTTGAAATCACTATATCTGGCGTTCCGGGCAAGGCAAGCCCTACATCTGCGACGCTAAAGCGCATCAGATCACAGCTTGATGACAAGTCTGGCGGATTTCCGCAAAGCCCGGGGGCAAGGGCTTTGCCGCAGCCCCTTTGCCCGCTATCAGTCCGGCCCACACCCGGCACTGATCCAGATCAGTCCCGCCCTGCCCGATAGGTCCTTGATGGTTCTTGCCCCGCTCCGCGCCGCCTGCCTTGCCCTTGTGCTGGGTCTGCCCCTTGTGGCCTGCGGGCCCGGGTCGGGGGGCGGCCCGGTCAGCCAGTCGGCCCTGTATCCCGGCGAAACCCCGCAGATCCGCGCCCTGATCGTCGAATATGCCGCGCTTTACGACATGCCCGAAAGTCTGGTTCACCGCGTGATCCAGCGCGAAAGCGATTACAACCCCGCCGCACGCAACGGCCCCTATTACGGGTTGATGCAGATCCTGCCGCAGACGGCGGGCACCATGGGCTATTCCGGCCCGCCCTCGGGGTTGCTGGACGCCGAAACCAACCTGAAATACGCCGGAAAATATCTGGCGGGGGCCTGGATGGTGTCGGGCGGAGACGAAGACGCGGCGATCCACTGGTATGCCTCGGGCTATTATTACGAGGCCAAGCGTCTGGGCCTGTTGGAAGAAACCGGTTTGCGCGGCTGAAACGCGTTCAATACCACGCGTCCACCATCCCGGCCTTCCTGGCCGCGACATAGTCGGTCAACCCGTCCCTGATCCCCGCATCCAAGGCGGGGGCCTCATACTCGGCCAGCCGCTTTTTCCACAAGGTGTTGGCGCGGGTCGCGGCGTCGGT
>JANMJC010000295.1:0-10987 GCA_031371185.1 Paracoccaceae bacterium
AAATCCTTCGAAGGATTTTGACCGTTCCTTTCAGAAGGAACGGCATGGCGTTTTCAAAAACTCCGGTTTTTAACCGATCAGTTCCAGATATTCGTCTTCGTCCATGAATTCGTCCAGGACCGCCAGATCGTCCAGCCGCAGCTTGAAAAACCACGCGGCCCCGGTCGGATCGGTATTCACCAACCCCGGATTGTCGACCAGCTTTTCGTTGACCTCGACGATCTCGCCGTCGACCGGGGCCAGAATGTCCGAGGCCGCCTTGACGCTTTCGATCACGCAGATCTCGTCGCCTTCGGCCACCACGGTTTCAACTTCGGGCAGTTCGACGAACACCACGTCGCCCAGGGCAGTCGCCGCGTGTTCGGTGATGCCCACCACCACCACCAGATCGCCTTCGACGCGCAGCCATTCGTGGTCTTTGGTATACTTCATGTCCGAAATCCTTAGCGTTTGTAGGTTGTTGGATGAAAGGGCAGGGGGGCTGTCGTGACGGGCAGGGACTTGCCGCGCACTTCGCCCATCAGGGCTGTGCCCGGGGCGGCGAAGGCCGCAGGCACATAGCCCATGGCGACGGGCGCCTGAACCGAAGGGCCGAAACCGCCCGAGGTGATCTCGCCCAAGGGCGTGCCGTCGGGGTCGAACAGCAGGGTGCCCTCGCGCATCGGCGCGCGGCCATCGGGGCGCAGACCGACGCGCAACCGCTCGGGACCATTCGCCATCTCGTGCAGGATGCGCTCGTGTCCGGGAAACCCGCCGGCGCGCGCGCCACCTGCCCGGCGTGCCTTTTGAATAGCCCAGGTCAGACCCGCCTCGACCGGAGAAGTGCGTTCGGTGATGTCGTGGCCATACAGGCACAGCCCCGCTTCGAGCCGCAGGCTGTCGCGGGCGCCAAGGCCGATGGGCTTGACTTCGGGCATCGCCAGAATCTGATCGGCAAAGGCCCGGGCCAAGGTGTTCGGCACCGAAATCTCGAAGCCATCCTCGCCGGTATATCCCGACCGGCTGACCCAGATCTCGCCAAAGACCCCGACATCCATGAACCGCATCGCGGCGGTTTCGGGGATCAGTCGGGCAAGCACGGTTTCGGCCTGCGGTCCCTGAAGAGCCAGAAGGGCGCGGTCGGTCAGATAGTCCACCTCGGCCACGTCCGACAGTTGCGCCCGCATATGGGCCACATCCGCCGCCTTGCAGGCCGCATTGACCACGACGAACAGATGGTCGCCCCGGTTGGCGAACATCAGATCATCCAGAATGCCGCCCTGTTCGGTGGTGAACAACCCATAGCGCTGACGGCCCGGCGCCAGACCCAGCACATCGACCGGCATCAGCGCCTCGAAGGCCAGCGCCAGCGCTTCCATCGTCCCGCGCGGGCGCAGGATCACCTGTCCCATATGGCTGACGTCGAACAGGCCGGCGGCGGCGCGGGTGTGCAGGTGTTCCTTCATCACCCCGTCGGGATATTGCACCGGCATCTCGTAGCCCGCAAAGGGCACCAACCTGCCGCCAAGCGCAACATGCAGGTCATGCAGACCCAATCGTAAAAGCTGTTCGGCCAAGGCCGCCCCCAAATTCCGCCGATCCATACGCAGAACGGCACCATCCCGGCAGTTCCCCTGCCCTCGGTGCCCCCTCTGTCCTTGCCCAGCCGAAACCGTCGGCCTTTGGCGCCTGAGATCGTTATCCCTTCGGCGGGCACTTGCGTGCCACTCTCCAGAGTCTGTCCATCAGAACGGTCCTTTGGCCTGAGAGTTTACCGGGGCGGTTGCTCCTTCGGCACCGGGGTCTGCGTTGGCGCAGGCCCCGGATTCTCCCGAACTGATGGTCGCAAATTAGACCGGATGCGTCGGTTCAGGCAAGGGCAAAGAATGCTGCCGCATACCGAAGGCGGGTCCGCGCCGGACTAGAGGCCCCGCACGACCTGCAACAGCGGCATGACATCGGCCATTTCCGGGCCGGCATCGCGGCCGGTCAGGGCGCGGCGCAGCGGGCGGAACAGGTCCTTGCCCTTGCGGCCCGTGGCGGCCTTCACCGCCGCTGTCCACTCGCCCCAGGTCTGAGCGGTCCAGGGTTTCGGCGGCAGCAGCGCCAGTGCCTGCGCGACAAAATCGCGGTCGGCGTCATCTACCAAGGGCTCGGCCCCGTCGCGGAACAGGTGCCACCAGCCCTCCAGATCGGCGAGGATGGTGATGTTGCCCTTGGCCACCGTCCAGAAAAGTTCGGCGAGGTTGGCGGGAACCCCAAGATCCGCGATGCGGGCGCGAACCGCGTCAAAGGGCAGGCCCTGCGCATATTGGCGGGTCAGGGGAAACAGATCGTCGGCGTCGAATTTGGTCGGGGCCGCGCCAAAGCTGCCCAGATCGAAGCCGTCGATCAGGTCCTGCATCGACCCGGCCAATTCGACCGGCCTGGACGAGCCCAACCGCGCCAGCATCGACAACAGCGCCATCGGCTCCACGCCGCTTGCGCGCAGGTCGCGCAGCGACAGGGCCCCCAGGCGCTTGGACAGCTTTTCGTCTTCGGTGCCGGTCAGCAGCGAATGGTGGGCAAAACCGGGCGGGGTGCCGCCAAGCGCCTTCATGATCTGGATCTGGGTGGCGGTGTTGGTCACATGATCCGCACCGCGCACGATGAAAGTGACCCCCATGTCAACGTCATCCACCGACGAGGCGAAGGTGTAAAGCACCTGCCCATCGGCGCGGATCAGCACCGGGTCGCTGACCGAGGCCGCGTCGATCGAGATGTCGCCCAGAATGCCGTCGGGCCATTCGATGCGCTCCTGGTTCAGCTTGAAGCGCCAATAGCCATCCCGCCCCTCGGCACGCATCCGCGTCTTTTCGTCGGCCGTCAGATGCAGCGACGCGCGGTCATAGACCGGGGGCTTGTGCATGTTCAACTGCTTCTTGCGCTTCAGATCCAGTTCGACCGGGCTTTCAAAGCACTCATAGAACCGTCCCGCCGCGCGCAACTGGTCGGCGGCCTCGCGGTAGCGGTCCATGCGTCTGGACTGCTGTTCGATGCGGTCATGGTGCAGGCCCAGCCAGTCAAGGTCAAAGAGCAGCCCGTCGATGTATTCCTGCTTTGAGCGTTCCTGATCGGTGTCATCCAGCCGCAGGATGAAGGTGCCGCCCGATTTGCGCGCGATCATGTAGTTCATCAGCGCGGTGCGCAGGTTTCCGACGTGAATATAGCCGGTGGGCGAGGGGGCGAAACGGGTGGTGGTCATGACGCAAAGGCTCCAGATGCTGCGCCTGACTGTCACAGGGGGCGGGATTTGTCCAGTTTCCCCCGGGGCGCCGCCGCCGGGTCAGGGCAAAAGGCGCGACCCTATTCCGGGAATACCGGATAGCGGCCACGCAGAACCTGCAATCCCTCACGGATCAACTGGTCAAGGACATCAAGGTTGAGGGCATTCAGGTGTTTGACATAGACACAGGACACGCCTTGCCGGTGTTTGCCCAAGGCGGCCAGCAAAGACCCGTTCTCGGGTCCGTATTTCAGGCCGTACAGGGACAGTTCGGCCTTGCGCGGGGCAAAGCCGGTGGCAAAGGTGGTGCCGGAATGGCCTGAATCATAGGTATAGGCATAAGAGCCGAAGCCGATCATGCCGCCGGTGAAAAGGCGGGGCGCGAAGCCGGAAGCGGTGGCGTAGATCTCCTGCAACTGGCGCGCCTCGGCTTGCCGCTGCGGGCTGTCAAGGCTGGCGATGAAGGCCTCGACGCCTTGCGGCTCGACTCTGGTCTTCGCTTCGTACCTGGCCATGGGCTTCTCCGTCACGGGGCTGGGGTCGCGACAGTCTAGGCACAGAACCGGGCAATTTGAAAGATTGCCCGGCCGGGGTTGCAGCGCGGCGATGGACAGGATTAGCTGTCGGCATGACCGATGATGACCCTGCCGGGCTTGCCCCCGACCTTGCCCAGATCGAAACCCTTGCCCACGAGGCGCTGGAGGCCCTGCCGGGGCCGTTTCGAAGCGCCGCCCGGGCGCTGGTGATCCGCATCGAGGATCTGGCGGACGACGCGCTGCTGGATGATCTGGGCTGCGAAAGCCCCTTCGATCTGACCGGCCTGTATCAGGGCGTGCCCCTGACCGAAAAAAGCGTGACGGATCAGCCGATGCAGCCCGACATGATCTTTCTGTTCCGCCGCGCGATCCTGGACGAATGGATCGAGCGCGGCAATGTCACGTTGCGCCAGTTGGTCGGTCATGTGCTGGTGCACGAGTTGGCGCATCATTTCGGCTGGTCCGATGACGAGATCGCCGCCATCGACCCGTGGTGGGAATAGCGGCTGGCGACAGCGAAAGGCTGAATGTCCCCCCTTCGAGGGTGTTTTCACCGCACTGAACGGGCAGGATCAACCGCCGCTGGTTGTCCCTGACGCCGGATCGGTCGCCGGAGCGGGGGCGGCGTCGGTTGCGGGCTGCGTGCCGGGCAGGGGGCGTCGCAGGATGCCGTTTTCCCAGATGCCTTCGCTGATCTCGCCGGCCTTGTAGGTCAGCTTGCCCGGTCCGTGGCGCTTGCCCTTCTGGAAGGACCCCTCGTAGATGTCGCCGGACGGGTAGGTGGCAACCCCCTGACCCTGCATCTCGCCGGCCACCCAGTCACCTTCATAGCGAAAACCGCCGGGTTCGGTCATCACGCCGCGCCCGGTGCGTAGTCCGGCTTTGAAACCGCCGTTGTAGATCGTGCCGTCCGGATAGGTCGCAACGCCCTGCCCGTCGCGCGTACCCGATTTCCATGTGCCCTCATAGCGATAGCCATCAGGGTAGGTCATGATGCCCATGCCGTCGGGGCGGGCGGCCTTGAACGCCCCTTCATAGATCTGGCCCGAGGCATAGGTGGCGCGGCCCTTGCCCTCGATCGCGCCCCCGAGCCAATTGCCTTCGTAGGTCGAGCCGTCGGGATAGGTGATCCTGCCCTGGCCCTGCGGCAGGTCGGCCTCGAACTGCCCTTCGTAGACCGAGCCGTCGGCATAGGTCAGGCGGCCCTTGCCCTGCATCCGGCCCTGCGACCACGAGCCTTGATAGCTGGTGCCGTCGCGGGCCTGAAACAGGCCCTCGCCCTGTCGCTTGTCGGCCTTGAAAGCGCCGGTAAAGACATCGCCGTTCTTGTAGGTGGTCGTGCCCGCGCCGTCGCGGGCGCCGTCCCTGAAGGCGCCGGCATAGACGTCGCCATTGGGTTGGGTCAGGGTCCCGGTGCCGTTGATCTGACCGCCCTTCCAGGCCCCGTCATAGGTGGTGCCGTCGGGCATGGTCAGCCGACCCCTGCCATCGCGCTGGTTGGCCCTGAAGTCGCCGTCATAGGTCGCCCCGTCGGGATAGGTGATCTTGCCGCGGCCTTCCTTCTTGCCCGCCGCCCATCCCCCGACATACCGATAGCCGGTGGCCTCTTCGAAGGTTCCGGTCCCGTCATGCAGGCCGTCCTTGAAGCCCCCGGTGTAGACCGACCCATTGGCATAGCGCGCAACACCCTGTCCCGTCATCGCCCCGTCCGACCAGTCGCCCTCGTAGGTGCCGCCGTCGCCAAAGGCGATCGTGCCGCGCCCCTGCGGTTTGCCGTCCTTGAACAGCCCGTCATAGACCGAGCCGTTGGGATAGGTGGCGCGACCCATGCCCTCGATGCGGCCCTCCACCCAGGCGCCCTCATAGACATAACCGTTGGGCAGCGTGTAGGTGCCCGTCCCGTGCTGACGGCCATCCTTGAAGGTGCCCTCGTAGACCGAGCCGTCGTCATATTGCTTGACCTGCACCTCGGTCACATCCTGAGCCCACAGCGGCGCTGCGGCAAGCGCCGCCCCCAGGGCCGCCGTCCTTGTGGCCGCCGCCGCCCATTCGATGATCGCGATCCGCTTGGTCATGGCACTTGTCCCGTTTTGGCGAACCCTAGCCGCCGGGGGCGGACCTGACAAGCCGCACCCGGGCCGGACTGCGGCACCACGGCCCCCTTTCGCTGACCGGACAAGCTGTTAGAACGGGGCACGGGCGATCCGGGGAGCGACACAATGGCCGAGACTTTTCGCATCAGGCTGGTCCAGGCCAACCCGGTTCTGGGCGCGATTGCCGCCAATGCCGGGCGCGCCTTTGCCGAATGGCAGTCCGGGGTTGCCGAGGGCGTGGATCTGGTCGCGACCTGCGAGATGTTCCTGACCGGCTATCAGACTCAGGATCTGGTGCTGAAAGCGGCCTTCGTCGACGCGGCCGAGGCCGCTCTGCTTGGCCTTGCCGCCCGGACCTTCGGGGAAACGGCGCTTGGCATCGGGGCGCCGGTGCGGCGCGGCGGGCGGGTCTACAACGGCTATTTCTATCTGAAGGATGGTCGCGTTCTGGCCGAGGTGCTGAAGCATGAATTGCCCAATGATTCGGTGTTCGATGAAAAGCGGGTCTTCGCGGCGGCCCCGCTGCAAGCGCCGTTCCGGCTGGGCGGGGTCATGCTGGGCACGCCGATCTGCGAGGACGCCTGGCACGAGGGCGTGGCCATGGCCCATGCCACCGCCGGGGCCGAGATTCTGCTGGTCCCCAATGGCTCGCCCTATCACCGGGGCAAGCCTGCGGTGCGCGTGAACCTCATGCGCTGGCGGGTCAAGGATACCGGCTTGCCGCTGATCTATCTGAACATGGTCGGGGGGCAGGACGATCAGGTGTTCGATGGCGCGTCCTTCGTGATGAACCCGGATGGCGCGGTACCTGTGCAACTGCCGCAGTTCGACGAGGCGAGCGTCACCGTGACCTTCCGAAAGGGACCGCAGGGCTGGCGCGCCGACGAGGGTGCTAAGGCCGCCATGCCGCGCGTGGTCGAGGCGGATTACCGGGCCATGGTGGACTCGGTGCGGGATTATCTGGCCAAGACCGGGTTCCGAAAGGTGCTTCTGGGCCTGTCCGGGGGCATCGATTCGGCGCTGGTGGCGACGATTGCGGTCGATGCCCTGGGTGCGGGAAACGTGCGTTGCGTGATGCTGCCCTCGCGGTTCACCTCGAAGGTGTCGCTGGAAGATGCCGAGGCGGTGGCATCCGCTCTGGGCACGCGGCTGGATACCCTGCCGATTTCGGGGCCACAAGAGGCGGTGGGCGAGGCCCTTGGCTCCCTGTTCGACGGTACTGCGCCGGGCATCCCCGAGGAAAACATCCAGTCGCGTCTGCGCGGCCTGCTCTTGATGGCCCTGTCGAACAAATTCGGCGAGATGCTTTTGACCACGGGCAACAAGTCGGAAATGGCGGTCGGATACTGCACGATCTACGGCGATATGAACGGCGGCTACAACCCGTTGAAAGACCTGTACAAGACCCGCGTCTTCGAGACTTGCCGCTGGCGCAATGAAACTTATCGCCCCTGGATGGCAGGCCCGGAGGGGGTGGTCATTCCGGCCCGGGTGATCGACAAACCCCCCAGTGCCGAACTGCGCGACAACCAGAAGGACGAAGACAGCCTGCCGCCCTATGTCGTGCTGGATGCCATTCTGGACGGCTTGATCGAACGCGAGGCCTCGGTGGCCGATCTGGTGGCCGAAGGCCATGACCGCGCCACGGTGAAGAAGATCGAACATCTGCTGTACATCAGCGAATACAAGCGGTTCCAGTCGGCCCCCGGCACCCGACTGACCAAACGCGCCCTGTGGCTGGACCGCCGCTATCCCATCGCGATGCGCTGGCGCGACGAGGGGTGATTGCGGGCGGGCCGGGTCAATCGGGCCGCATGCAAGGCGCGGCGCGACCCGGATAATCCCTGAGCCACGCGCGACCACAGGTCCTGGGTCGGCAGCCTGCGATGCGAGCCCGCCAATAGACGACGACAAGGAGGACGGACAGATCAACCCGGACAAGGGGCGGGTCCCGCCGAAATTGCCCGCCCCGCCGGGGCAGGGCCGGGATCATGCCAGGACTGACTACCGACGCGGCCAGCGCCCCCGGTTGCCTGCTCTGTTGCGCGCGGCCCCTACAGCCTGGACACCGGACACAGCGACAACAGGCGCGTCACGTCCTCGGGGCGGCACAGGTCGGTGGCGGGCGTGGTGACGGCAGAGCAGGCCGCAGCCGTGGCCATGGCCAGTGCTGCGGCGGTGTCTTTTCCGCGCGCCCGCATCAGCACATATCCCGCCACAAAACTGTCGCCCGCGCCGATCGTCGAGACGACCTTGACCTTTGCCGCCTGACAGAACAGGCGTTCGTGCCCGTCTGCCAGCACCGACCCGTCCGCGCCGCGCGCCACGATCACGGTGCGCGCCACGCCCCGCGCCACCAGCGAGGCGGCAAAGTCGGCGCTGTCCTGACGCGTGGCCAGCGGCCGGCCGGCAATCTGCCCGGCCTCGTAGCCGTCCATCCGCAGCGTATCCAACCCCGGGATCGGGTGGCTGATCGCCTCGACCAGGGCCGGTCCCGAGGTATCCAGGATCACGTTCAGCCCCGGCATGGCGCGGGCCAGTCGGGCGGGGAAATCCACCGGCACGCCGGGGGGCTGGCTGCCCGAGATGATGCTGAAGGCGCCCGAACGGGCCGAGGCGCGCAGCAGGGTAAAGATGCGCTCCTGATCCGCCTCGTCCCATTTCGGGCCGGGCAACATGAAGCGGTACTGACGACCGCTGCTGTTTTCGGTGACGGTCAGGCTTTGCCGGGTCTCGCCCGGTGCGGTCATCGCCAGAAACGGCACGCCATGGCTGCGGATCAGGCCAGCCAGACGGTCGCCGGTCAACCCGCCAAGCGCCACCAGCGCAAGGCTTTCGCCGCCAAGCGCCATCACTGCGCGCGACACGTTCAACCCGCCGCCGCCCGGGTCCAGCGCCGGTTCGGCGCAGCGCAGCTTTTCGTCGGGCACCAGATGCGCGACCTCGGTGGACATGTCCAGCGCGGGGTTCAGGGTCAGGGTGACGATCGGAATTTGGGGAAAGGATTGCGTCATGGCCGCTCCGCAGGGATGTTGGTTCGAAAGGGACATGCCGGGCCAAGGCATGGGTCCGGGATCGTCCGCCGGGCCGGGTCCTGCATGGGTCGGGGCTGCTCTCGGCCCCTTCAGATTGCCCGGCCGCGCAGGACCGCGGGCAGGAGGTCGCCCTTAGGGCGCGATCACGATTTCCGTCTCGAAGGTGCCGAACTTCAGCGAATTCTTGTCGCGAAGCGTGGTGATCAGGCGGTACTTGCCCGGCGGGATGCCGTCAAGGTTATAGGTCAGGTTGGCCTGAAATTCCTTGTTGGGATAGCGCGAGGACATGTCCAGCGCCGTCACGTTCGGCACATCGCCCAGAACGTCGCCCGCCTCGTTCTGCACCTGCAGATCCACCTGAAAGCCGATGGAATACAGCCCCTCGCCCGGAGAGCCATAGCCGAAACCATAGGGTTCGGCATAGATCACGATCGGCTCTCCGGCCTTGAAGACATTATCGGCGCGCGGGTTGTAGATGCCGAACCCCGAGGCCGGTTCGATGACCAGAAGCGTGTCGGTAAAGCCCAGATCGACCGATTGGTCCCAGACTACTTGCAGGATGTCGCGCGCGGCTGTCACCGCGCCGGACATGTCGCCAGCGTTGATCTTGGCCTCAACTTCGGCGGCCTTGTCGGCCACGGGGCCGGCAAGGGCCAGGGGGGCGCTGGCCAGAACGGCGGCGAAGGCAAGGGCAAGACGACGGGGCATGGCGGCGCTTTCTTGGGGCAGGACTAAGGCGGCACGATAGGGGACGCGGGCCCAAGGGGGAAGGCCGCATTGCGGATCGGGCGCGTCGAACGGCGGAAAGCTGGGCTTACAACAGGAAATTCGCCGCCGTCAGCGTGTGGTTGCCCGACAGAAGGATCGACATCTCGGCGGCGGAATCGCTGTCGGTAGACACGTCGATGCGGGTGACGTTGCTGCCCGCATCATAGGTGGCGCGGATCTGGCCTGCCGCGTTGAAATTGGCCGTGCCGATGAAGGTAAAGGCCTGATTGCCGCTTTGCGGGGCGGCGTCGACCGCGCGCAGATCAATGCGGTCAAGGTCGTCCTGAAAATCGCGGATCGTGTCGGTGGTCGATCCGTTGGAATCGGTGGTGCCGATGAAGACGAAGGTATCTGCGCCCTGACCCCCGGTCAGCGCGTCGCGGCCGGCGTCGCCTTGCAGGGTGTCGTCGCCGTAATCGCCGGTCAGGCTGTCATTGCCGGTGCCGCCACTGACGGAATCATTGCCTGACCCACCCACGCCGGTGTCATTGCCCTGCCCAGCCTCGATGATATCATCGGTGTAATTGCCTTGCAGGAAATTTGCCAGATCATTGCCCGACAGCATCATGCCATCGTCAAAACCGTTGAAGATCAGCTTTTCGACATTGTCGGGCATGGCAATGGCGACCGAGGTAAAGACGGTGTCATAACCGCCCGCATTGGTGGGGTCGGTTTCGATGACAAGGTCAAGGCCGTTGTCGACGTAATACAGGTCATTCTTCTGCCCGCCCTCCATCCGGTCGGCCCCGGTGCCACCGTCGAGCGTATCAACCCCCTCGCCGCCCGTCAGGGTGTCATTGCCGCCCTCGCCGCGCAATTCGTCGGCGCCGTTCAGGCCCGAAAGCTGGTTCTTGCCGGAGTTGCCGACAAGCAGGTTGCCAAGGGTATTGCCGGTCAGGTTCTGATTGCGGCCTGCGGAATTGAGAAAGCCCTGCTCGACATATTGCGACAGGGTATAGCTGACGCCGGTTTCAACGATATCAGAGCCTTGGCCGGATTTTTCGATGACCACGTCGAAGGTCGAGTCGATGACATAGATATCATCGCCTTGCAGACCTTAGAGGGTGTCGCCGCCTTGCAGTCCGTCAAGGATGTTTGAGCCGGAGTTGCCGGTGAGGTGGTTGGCGTATACATTCCCCCAGCCGTTAATGTCCGAAAAGCCGTCGAGAGACAGGTCTTCCACATTCGCAGTCAGCGCATAGTCGATCGTAGAAATGACTTTGTCCCGCTCGAAAAGAGAATTGACTTCAGAGGAAATTATGTCGAAGGAAGAATCAATGTAGTATGTGTCGCTTCCCCCGGACTCGGCGT
>JANMJC010000458.1:0-16171 GCA_031371185.1 Paracoccaceae bacterium
GTGCCGTTTCTTGAAACCCGCGACAAGACCCATTTCATCCGGATCGAGCCCGAGGAATGGGCCAGGGCGATCAAGGATCTGCATGCGGGGGCCCCGGTGTGACCCGGCTTCGAACCAGCGCGATGATCGCCTCGCTGGCCGCCGAAGGGCAGCGGGCGACGGCGGCACCCTTCGGCCACACCTTGGCGCGGCTGGCGGAAACCCGCGCGGACATCGTCGGCATGACCGCGGATCTTGGCAAATACACCGACCTGCACATCTTCGCCCAGGCCCATCCGGACCGGTTCTATCAGATGGGCATGGCCGAACAGTTGCTGATGGCCGCAGCCGCCGGCATGGCGCGCGAAGGGTTCACGCCCTTCGTCACGACCTATGCGGTCTTTGCCGCGCGCCGGGCCTATGATTTCATCTACATGGCGATTGCCGAGGACCGGCTGAACGTCAAGATCGCCTGCGCCTTGCCTGGGCTTACGACCGGATATGGCCCCAGCCATCAAGGCACCGATGACCTTGCCATCTTCCGCTCGGTCCCCGGTCTGACGGTGATCGACCCCTGTGATGCGGTCGATGTCGAACAGGCCACCGAAGCCGCCGCGAACCACCTGGGGCCGGTCTACATGCGCCTGTTGCGCGGTCAGGTGCCGCGCATTCTGGATGAATATGCCGGGCAGTTCACCATCGGCAAGGCACGGCTTTTGCGCGACGGTGCGGATGTCCTGTTCATCTCGACCGGCATCCTGACGATGCGGGCGCTTGAAGCGGCGACGGCCCTGGCGGGTGACAGGATCGAAGTCGGTGTCCTGCACATGCCGACGGTCAAACCGCTGGACCTGCCGGCGATCACCGAGGCGTTGCAGCGCCCCGGCCGGCTGGTCGTGGTGGCCGAGAACCATGCCGCCCCCGGCGGCTTTGGCGAGGCGGTGCTGGCGCAAGCGGCCCTGCAAGGCAGCGCGGCGCGGATGCGGCAGATTGCGCTGCCCGATGCGTTTCTGGATGCGGGCGCGCTGCCGACCCTGCATGACCGCTACGGGATCTCCACCCCTGCCATCGTGGAAAGGGTCAAGGCATGGCTCTGACCTTTCAGCCCCTGTCGGGTGAGGCGCTGGTCGACATGGCGCGGCTGAACCGCATCGACACGGCACGGATGTTCATGGCGGCCGGAAATGGTCATTTCGGAAGTTGCTTCTCTTGCGCCGATATCGTGACAGTCCTGTATTTTGCAACGATGCGGCTGAACCCGTCCAAACCGGACTGGTCCGACAGGGACCGCTTTCTTCTCAGCAAGGGCCACGCAGCGCCAACGCTGTATTCCGCGTTGATCCGGCGCGGATTCATCCCCGAGGACTGGATCGCGGAATACGAAACCCATGTCGGCTCGCGGTTGATGACGCATCCGTCGCGGCGCTATCAGGCCGGGGTGGACGCCTCGCTTGGCTCACTTGGCCACGGGCTTTCCATCGGCGTCGGGATGGCTTTGGCGGCCCGTCTGGATGACAGGGATTACCAGACCTATGTGCTGATGGGCGATGGCGAGATCCACGAAGGCTCCGTCTGGGAAGCGGCCATGTCGGCCGCCAAGTTCGGCCTTGGCACCCTTGTGGGCATTGTCGACAACAACGGGCTTTGCGTTGACGGTCGGACGGACGAGGTGATGCCCCTGGGCGCGCTGGTCGACAAGTGGCAGTCCTTCGGCTGGGAGGTGAGCCGGGTCGACGGGCACGATCTGGGCGCGCTGCAGCAGGTTCTTGCGCCCCGGCGCGGCAAGGGCCAGACCCGGCCCCGGATGGTGATTGCCGACACCGTCAAGGGCAAGGGGGTCAGCTTCATGGAGGATGTGCGCAGTTGGCATTCGGATGCGATTTCGGAGGCGCAGTTCGCCCTGGCCCTGGCGGAACTTGGGGCGGTGCCATGACCCTTGCCCGGGACCGTGCCGCGCTGCCGATGAAGTCGATACGCCAGCAATATGGCGAGACCCTTCTAAGCCTTGGCGCCCAGAGGGATGATTTCGTCGTCCTGACCGCAGACCTGATGTATGCCACCGGGATCGAAACTTTCGGGGCGGCCTATCCGGGGCGGCTGTTCAATCTGGGCATCGCCGAGCAGAACATGACCGGCGTTGCGGCCGGGCTTGCCCTGTCCGGCAAGCTGCCCGTGATCAGCGGTTATGCCGCTTTCACCGCCCTCAGGGCGGTGGAACAGGCCAAGCTTGATGCGGCCTACAACGGCGTCAAGGTGATCCTGACCGGCCAAAGCGCTGGCCTGTCCTATGGTGTCGGCGGGCCGACGCACCAAAGCCTTGAAGACGTGGCGATCATGCGCTCCATCCCGGGGATGATCGTGCTGGTGCCCTCGGATGCGGTCGAGGTGGACGCCTGCCTGCGGGCGGCGCTGCATCACCCCGTGGCAGTGCCGATCTACATCCGGCTGGGGCGGGGGCCGGAATGGACCTTCAATGATCCGGGCCAGCCCTTTGAAATCGGCAAGGCCGTGCGCCTGCGGGACGGCTGCGACCTGACCCTGGTCGCCAACGGGTCGATGGTGGTGGAGGCAGTGCTGGCGGCGGATGCGCTGCGCGACAGCGGGATCGCAGCGCGCGTGCTGAACCTGCATACGGTGAAGCCGCTGGATGTCGCAGCGCTGCAACAGGCAGCCAGGCAGACCCCGGCGATGATCGTCGTCGAAGAGCATTCTGTCATCGGCGGGCTGGGTGCGGCGGTGCTGGAGGCGCTGGCCGAAGTGCCGCACGGGCCGATCCGGCGCATCGGCATCGCCGACATTTTCCCGCCCATCGGCCCGTCGCATGACCTGCGCGCCAGCCTGGGGCTCTGCGCCGAGAACATCCTGGCGCAGGCACTGGATTTGCTGGGCCGGACATGACCCGCTTTTCGGCAAACCTGGGGTTCCTTTGGCCCGACCGGCCCTTGCTGGACCGGATAGATGCTGCCGCGCGGGCCGGGTTTCAGGCGGTCGAGCTGCACTGGCCCTATGACGTTCCGGCCCGGCAGGTCGCGGCGGCCTGCGCCCGGAACAATCTTGCGCTTCTTGCGCTGAACACGCCCAAGGGGTCGCGGCCCGATGATTTCGGTCTGGCCGCGATCCCGGGGCGCGAGGGTGAATTCGCGGACGGCTTCCGGCAGGCGCTGGACTATGCCCGTGGCGCCGATGCCCCGGCCCTTCATGTGATGGCGGGCGTGGTTGCGGACGGGCCGGAGGCCGCTTCGGTCCTGATCGCGAATCTTCGCGCCGCCGCCGATCTTTCGCCCGAGCGGACCTTGCTTCTGGAGCCGATCAACCCGCGCGACAAGCCCGGCTACTTTTACCACCGGATCGAGCGCGCCGCGGAAATCATCGCGGCGGCGGACCGGCCGAACCTGCGGATCATGTTCGACTTCTATCATGTCGCCGTCGGGCAGGGGGATGTTCTGACCCGACTGGCCGCGCATCTGCCGCTGATCGGGCATGTCCAGATCGCCGCCGTGCCCAGGCGCGCGGAACCCGATCAGGGCGAGATCGACTATTCCGCCGTTCTGCCCGCCCTTGGGGCCCTGGGTTATCGCGGTTGGGTGGGGTGCGAATACCGCCCCGATGGTGACACCGACGCGGGCCTGTCCTGGCGCGCACGGCTTGCCGGCAGGATCGCTCACCGGTAGGCCGACCAGCGACTGCGCAGGACGATCTCTCTGAAAAGTGCAGGAAAGAACCCGATATCCGCCCCGGGATCGACGAGGAATCATGTTGTCATCAGTCCTTTATTGGTATAATGACTATTTCACTATGAGGGAGACCAAAGGGGCGTCTACCCCGCAAATCCAACGGATCTGGGAGGATTCAAATGAAGTCAATGTTACGCAACCTGGCGGTTCTGGGGGCGCTCGTGGCGGCGCCGGCCCTTGCACAGGACATTCGACTCGCTGGCATCTTCGATGGCGACGGGGCCGCAAAATTTCAGACCGTGATTGACGCCTTTCAGGCGGCCAACCCGGGAATGACCGTCACCATGGAAAACACCGCCGGCAGCGGCGCGGCCATGTATCCCGACATGCTGCGCACCGCGATGGCCAGCGGCGATCCGGCGGATGCGTTTTTCATGTGGGGCGGCACGGTTGCCGGCCCGTTCATCAAGGCCGGTCAGGTGATGCCGCTGAACGACATCTATGCGCAATACGGATGGAACGACCGCTTTCCGAAGTGGATCATCGACCGTCTGGGCGTTGACGGGAAAACCTATGGCGTGCCCTTCCACGGTCAGGGCATGGGGCTTTTTTACCGCAAGGACATCTTCGAGGCCCAGGGCTTGACGGTTCCGACAACCTATGCCGAGATGGAGAACGTCTGCACGGTCCTTCAGGCTGCCGGCATCCACTGCGCCACGACCGGCGGCAAGTTCGGCTGGCATGTGATGCGTCTGGTCGACTGGTTCATCGAGACGAGTTGCGGCCCGGACATTCATGACGGGTTGAACGCGCTGACCGAAAGCTGGGACCAGCCTTGTGTGGTCGCAAGCTACCAGAAGCTGTCGGACTGGATCGCCAAGGGTTGGCTGGTGCCCGATTTCCTGAACGTCTCGCCGGATGATGCCCGCTTTGCGATCTATCAGGGCAAGGCGGCGATGATTCTGGAAGGCGCGTGGTTTGAACCGACGGTCGCCGATGCCGGCATGGATCCTTCGGTCTACGGCTTCTTCCTGCCGCCGACCGACCATGCGCCCGACCGCTATTCCTCGTTCCCCGAACAGTGGATGATCGCAGCCGGCTCCAAGCACCCGGAGGTTGCGGCGAAGTTTCTGGACTACATCACCAACGCCGAAACGATCAAGGCGAATCCCGATGTCTTCGGCGCCTCGGCCACCATCGGCATCATGCCCGACTGCGCGAAACTGCCGATCACCTGCCAGATCGTCGACATTACCCAGTCTGACCGGCCTGCCTATCCGCCGACCGATCAGGCCTTCGAAAAAGAGCTTATGGACACCTTCTTTGAAGTGCAGGACGGCATTGTTGCCGGAAAGCTGACGCCGGCCGAAGGTGCCGCTCTGATGCAGAAGCAGGCCGAAGCCTGGAAAGCCAAGCAAGGCTGAGGGCAGCCCAAAGCGCGCTGCCGCCCCCAGGCTTCGGGGGGGCGGCGGTTTCCTTTTTCCAGCCGCAATGACAGGGACATGATGCAGGGTATTCAGGTCGCCGCACGGCCCTCGCGCCGGACCAGGTCGAAGGGCCAACGCAGATTGGCCAAACTGCAGCCCTATCTTTTCATTGCCCCCGCGATGGTCTTTTATCTGGGGTTCCTTGTCTATCCGATGCTGGTCTCGCTTTGGACCAGCTTGCTGGACTGGGACGGGCTGTCGGTTGATTACACCTTCGTCGGCCTGAAGAATTACACGAATTTCCTGTTTGATGACGATGTGGCGCGGACCGCCCTTTACAACAACGTCCTGTGGACCCTGGGGGCGCTGACCATCCCGACCTCGCTTGGCCTGCTGATGGCGCTGATCCTGAACCGCAGGATGCCGGGCACGCTGGCCTTCCGCACGATCATCTATGCGCCCGCCGTGCTGCCGCTGGTCTCGGTCGGTCTGATCTGGAGCTGGATGTACAACCCAAATTTCGGCGCGATAAATCTGTTCCTGCAATGGGTGGGGCTTGAAAATCTGGCCGGAGGCTGGCTGTCAAGCTTTGAGATGGCGATGCCGTCGGTGTTCATCACCTATGTCTGGGGCAGCGTCGGGCTGCCGATGATCCTGTATCTTGCGGGCCTGCAATCCATCAACGGCGACTACTACGATGCTGCGCGGGTGGACGGGGCCAATGCCTTGCAGCGGTTTCGCCATGTCACCTTGCCGGGCTTGCGCGAAAGCCATGTGATCGTGCTGTCGCTGGCGGTGATCGGCGGCTTCAAGGTGTTTGATCTGATCTATACCATGACCTATGGCGGGCCGGGCCGCGTGACCCAGGTTCTGGGCACCTGGATGTATTTCCAGACTTTTCAGTACTATCACGCGGGCTACGGCGCCGCGATTGCCTGGGTGATCGCTTCGATCATCCTGGTGCTTGCGATTCCCTACATCCGCCACATGTCGAAGGACTGACCCATGCACGCCGCGCCGCGCCCCCGCATGACCGCCGGCTCCTGGGCTGTTCTGGCCTGCATGATCCTGTTGTCGGTGGTCTGGCTGCTGCCCTTTGTCTCGGTGCTTCTGACGTCGCTGCGCTCTCAGGGCGACATGATGATGAACGGCGTGTTCACCTGGCCCGAAGAAATCCTGTGGAGCAATTTCGTCAAGGCCTGGGTCGGCGGCGGCTTTGGCACCTACTTCCAGAACAGCCTGTTCATCATCGCGATGAAGGTGCCGCTTGGCATCGCCCTGGCATCCCTGGCCGCCTATCCCCTGGCCAAGATGTCCTTCCGGGGGCGGCACGCGATCTTCCTGTTCTTCCTGATCGGCCTGGCCGTGCCGGTGCAGGTCGCCCTACAACCCCTTGTGCTGATGATGAAAGAGCTGGGCCTGTCCAACTCGCTCTTCGCGCTTCTGCCGCCCTATCTGGCTTTTGGTCTGCCGCTGCAGATCCTGGTCATGCGGGGATTTTTCCGGCAGATCCCGACCGAACTGGTCGAGGCGGCCCGGGTCGACGGCGCTTCCGAAATCACCATCTTCCGCAAGATCATGATCCCCTTGTCGGTGCCACCGCTGGCTGCCCTGTTCATCATCGACACGCTGGCGACCTGGAACGAATTCCTGTTGCCGCTGGTCCTGACCAGTG
Source organism: Paracoccaceae bacterium (assembly GCA_031371185.1). Classification (GTDB taxonomy): domain Bacteria; phylum Pseudomonadota; class Alphaproteobacteria; order Rhodobacterales; family Rhodobacteraceae; genus CAIYZT01. The sequence goes on from JANMJC010000458.1 coordinate 6,756, forward strand.
CCGCGGGTTCGCGGACGGTTCCCTTGGGTCTTCTGCAGTTTCAGGGCGAGCATTCTTCGCAGTACACGCTGCTGATGGCCGGGGTTCTGATCTCGATCGTCCCGGTGCTGATCATCTTCCTGCTTCTGCAACGCTACTTTGTCGCTGGCCTGACGGCCGGCGCTGTCAAGGGCTGATGCCCCAACCCACGGAGATTTTCATGACCGGTCCTGTTTCCCTGCCCAGCCGCACCGTTGGTGAATGGTCCTTTGAAAGCAAGCAGACCTATTACAGCCCCTTTGCCGATGTGCAGGTGGATGGTGTGTTCAACAGCCCGTCGGGCAAGATCATCAGGATGCCGGCCTTTTATGACGGGAAAGGGATCTGGCGGCTGCGCTTCAATCCGGGTGAGGCCGGGGATTGGTCCTTTCACCTGACCTCGCGGCCCCACAACCCCGATTTCGACGTTTCCGGGCGCTTCAGCGCGACCGCGAACACGGCACGCGGCACGCTGCGCGCCACGCCGGACAAGGGCTGGGGCTATTCCTTTGAAGACGGCACGCCGTTTCTGGCGGTGGGCGACACGGTCTATGACCTGTTCGGCATGGAGTATTGCGGTGGCGACATCCCGGGCTTTCTGGAACGGCGCAGGTCTCAGGGGTTCAACCTGCTGCGCACCCGGCTGACCATCAGCGCCTTTCATCCGCCGGCCGGGGATTTCAACTGGCAAACCAGACCGATGTGGCCCTGGGGAGGGTCCGCCACCGCGCCGCGTTTCGACCTGTTCAACCTGGACTGGTTCAAGGCGGTCGATGGCTCCATCGCGCGGATCGAGGCCATGGGCCTGGGGCTGGAGCTGATCATGGAAGGGTGGGGCTTCGAGTTTCCCTTCAATCACCGGATGGTGTTCACGCCCGAATGGGAACAGCTTTGGATGCGCTATGTGATCGCGCGTTATGACGCCTACAACTGCGTCTACTTCTGGACGCCGCTGAACGAATACGAATACTACCCCAATGGCGACTGGAACTGGAAACCGGCAGCGGACCGCTGGCTGATCCGGGTGGCGCGCTGGATCAAGGAGACGGCCCCGCATGGTCACCTGGTGACCTGCCACAACGGCCCGGTTGTGCCCCCCTTCGCCGAACGCTTCCGCGCCGACCCCGAGGCGATCGACAGTGTCAACTTCCAGTTCTGGGGCACGCGCGAAAAGGACAATGCCTGGCTTGCCGCCGGCATCGAAGAGGTGATCCAGCACGCCTTTTCGGGCTGGAAAGGGGCAAGACTGTTCGCGGAATGGGGATATGAGCGCAACCCCGAATTCGAGAACAAGCTGCCCCACCACGAATTCTGCGACCGCAACCACACGCGGCGGTCCGCCTGGCGCGGGATCAGTCAGGCGATGGGCATGATCAACGGGCAGGAAAACTCGTGGGGGCCCTGGATGCTTCTGGAAGAGGATCAGCCGGGGACGGCCGATATCACCGTGATCCGGAATTTCCTGACCGATGCCGTGCCCTTCGAGACGCTGCGCCCGGCCCCGGACATGGTCAGCGGCAGCTTTCAGGCCGGGTACCGCCCGCTTGCCCTGCAATCGGTCAATGGCGACGTCGCGGTGGTCTATTATCCAGCCGGAGGCGCCGCGGGGATCGCCTTCGCGGCCACAAAGGCGCAGTGGTTCGACCCCCGCAGCGCCACTTGGGCGCCGGCCACGGCCAAGGGCACAACCTTCACCGCTCCGCCCGGCACCGACAGCGACGGCCATCCGCTGGACATGGTGCTGGTCCTGCACCGCTGAGAAGGGGAAGTCATGTCATCTGTCGAACTCATCGGTCTGCACAAGTCCTTTGGCGCGCATGAGGTCATCAAGGACATCAACCTGTCCATCGGCGAGGGAGAGTTCGTCGCCCTTGTCGGCCCGTCCGGTTGCGGCAAATCCACCCTGCTGCGCATCATCGCGGGGCTGGATGAAACCACCACGGGGGATATCCTGATGGATGGTGAAGTCGTCAATGACGAGACCCCGCGAGAGCGGAATGTGGCCATGGTGTTCCAGTCTTACGCGCTGTACCCGCACATGACGGTCACCGAGAATCTCAGCTTCAATCTGAAGCTGTCGCGCCTGCCCGCCGCCGAGATCGCGGCCCGCGTGGCCGAGGCGGCGCGGCTGCTGGAACTGGGCGATCTTCTTAAACGCAAACCGTCGCAACTTTCGGGCGGCCAGCGCCAGCGCGTCGCGATGGGGCGCGCCATCGTGCGCAAACCGGCGCTGTTCCTGTTTGACGAACCCCTGTCCAACCTTGATGCCAAGCTGCGGGTCCAGATGCGTTCGGAAATCAAGGCGCTGCAGGACAAGGTGCGCACGACCTCGATCTATGTGACCCATGACCAGATCGAGGCGATGACGCTGGCTGACCGCATCGTGGTGCTGAACAAGGGCAGGATCGAGCAGCAAGGCACGCCGCTGGACCTGTACCGGCGGCCCGGGAACGTCTTTGTGGCGGGGTTCATCGGATCGCCCGCGATGAATTTCCTGCCGGCAACGGCGCGCCGGTCGGACAGCGGCCCGGTTGCGGAACTGGCCGACGGGACAGTGCTGCAGCTTGCCGGCAGCGCGCGGCTGCGCGAGGGCCAGCCGCTTTGCATCGGGCTTCGGCCCGAGCATCTTGCGCTGGTGCCCGAGGGTGGCATTCCGGCAAGGGTCCGGCTGGTGGAGCCGACCGGGGCCCAGACCCATCTGATCGTCGACCTCGCGGGCCAGGGTGCCGTGGTCGTGGTTGACGGCGGGGTCGAGATTGCCAAGGCCACCACCGTCAATCTGCGCATCGCACCCCATCTCATTCATATCTTTGATGCCGAAACGGATGACAGGCTGAACGATGATCTGGGCTGACGGTTGGGTTTGACCCTCGACACCGGAAACCGCCAAGGACGCAGGACATGACCAAAGGGTCATCATCGGCGGTTCCGGGGTCCTTTCTGCGCGCACCCCTGCGGCACCGGAAACCCAAGGGGCAGAGGTCGCCTTCTTTCGGCGCAGCGGCGTTTCATAGCACGTCGTGCGGCCGTGGATCGGCCGATGCTATGTCGCGAAAGTCGTCCTCCACTCTGGATACCTTTGGGACAACGGCCGACCCCGAGGTTGCCTTGTTCGCCGCCTCGTCTTTTCGCTGTGACGGCTCTACGGCCAGAAAGGTGCTGAAGACCTGCAACGATTTCACATTGTCGGCCACGGCCTTGACCATGACAAGAAACGGAACCGCCAGGATCGCACCCGCGACGCCCCAAAGCCAGGTCCCGAAGGCGACCATGATCAACTGCGAAACGGTGTTCAGTTCAAGTCGGCGGCCAATCAGCAGTGGCGTTACACCGTTGCTTTCGATCAGGGAAAGGATCAGCAATATCACAGGCGGCAAAGCCGCATCCCACAGGTTGTCGAAGGTCACAAGCGACATGGCCGCGACCAGGATCACATTCAGAATATTGCCGACAAACGGGATGAAGTTCAGCAGAAAGGCAAGCAGCCCCCAGACGACTGGCTGTTGAAGTCCCACCATCCACATCGCCACTCCGACGACCACGCCAAGTGCTGCGTTGATCATGAAGATTGCGCCCAGATACCGTGAGATCTGCCGTTCGATATCCCGGATGATCGTCAGGGCTTGCTTCTTGTCGCGCAGCGTCGGCAAAGCCTCCACGACGCGGCGGTGATAGAAGTCGCCCGACGACAAGAGGAACACCGTAAGGATCAACGCCGCGGCGATTGCCCTGCCGGTCGATGCAAGCGCTGTGACGATCTGTCCGGCAACGCCGCCGCTGCCATCCTCGACAACCGCCACGAGTGGTGTCGTTGCCGCGCCGCCGCCATCAGAAACCTTCAGGTCGGCATCGGTGGTCCCGCCGGCCATTTCGCTGGCGCTTTTCTCGAATTCGCTGATCCGGTCGATGAATCCATCCAGTTTCTCGTGAACCTCTCGCGCGACACGGGGCGCGTCTGCAGCCAGGGTCTGCGCGGGGCCGGACAGGATGTAACCAAGCTCGATGAACATCAGCGCCATCGCGATGATCAGGCCAACCGCAGCCACGGCTGGCGGGATGGCAAACCGCTCCGCGAACCGGACTGCCGGCAACAGAGTCAGAGTCATGACGATCGCGATGATGATGGGCAGCAAAAAGTCACGGGTGAAAAATGCGGCCGTCGTCAGGGCCAGGAGCAGCGTAAACAACTGATAGCGCCGAATACGGCGGAGTTCCTGCGTGCTTTCGTTGATGGCCGTCAACAACGGGTCAAGCTTGTGGTCTTCTTCAGCGACCTTCACCATCACCCACCTCCGACGGCCATGGAAAGAAAACCTGCTTGGCCTCGGAGCGGATCACCTGCCGACCTGTGCAACCCGCGCCGCGATGATCGGCTGACCCCCGGTCAGCGCGGCGTGAAAGTAGCGCGGCACGGGGCTGGGAGGGCTGGCGGTTTTGCGGGCGAAAAAGCGGGTCGTCGCGGGAAAGCATGCGTCCCGCCTGCAACAGCGCGGCAAGGTCGCGCGCCTTGCCGGACCAGCGCCAAGCCGCAGGGCCCTTGGCCGCAGCAGGGCCCGCAATCCCTTCAGCCGCAATCCCCGGCAGAATTGGGGCCATCTTCATACCTCGCTCTCCGGTGTCGCCGCACCCCTGCCGCACTCTGGCGTCGGGCCGAACGGGGCAGCGCCCCCTCCTTGCCCCGGCACCCCGATGGATCCCGCCCGGCGCTCTGGCAGGTCGGCCCGCCGGGGTCGGCTGTTTCCCGAGGGCGTTTCCCAAGTCCGTCGCCTTGGCTTGCAGCGCGAACCGCTTGCCAGGGCGCCCGGGCCGAACCCGGCGTTCGCGATCGCGCACGGCACCAAGAACCGCCGCCTGTCCGGCCGCGACGGCGAAGGGCACCCGGTGTTCGGGGGCATGTTCACCTTGGTCTTTTCCGCAATCGCCCGGGCGCCCGTCCCCCTGGCAATAGGTCCTTTCGGCCGCGCGCTCATGCCGATTGGTCGCGCCATGGCCCGGCCAGGTCGCCCTGCCGCCCTGTTCGGACTGATGGCCAAAGCCCAAGATCGTCTCCTGTCCCGCGTAACCTCGGGGCCAGTCTTGCACCGGATTGGCGGCGGGCGGGCTGACAAGGATCAGTCCACCCGTGGGACCGAGCGCCTTTCCGGGCAAGGATTCGCCGGGTCGGGATGCCCGCCGCCGGCATGGGCACCTTGCAGGATGCGCGGGCCATTGCGAAAGAGCGGACCGGCAGGCGGAAAGCAAATGCCGGGTAATCGCGGGCTGACCGATGTGGATCAGTGCGCACCATCAGGCCGATGCGCGACAAGGGCACCCTGACTGATCGCCCGTGAGGCACACAAGGATGCATCCGATGAAGGCTTTGATCTACAACGGTCCCGGCAAGATGGCGCTGGAGGAGCGCGGCAAGCCGGTCCTCATCGACCCGACGGATGCCATCGTGCGGATCACCAAGACCACGATCTGCGGCACCGACCTGCATATCATCAAAGGCGATGTTCCAACCTGCGCGCCCGGGCGCATCCTGGGGCATGAGGGCGTCGGCATCATCGATTCGGTGGGCGATGCCGTCACCGCATTCAAGGTCGGCGACCCCGTGCTGATCTCCTGTGTCAGCGCCTGCGGGAAATGCGATTACTGCCGCCGCCAGATGTATTCCCATTGCCTCACCGGCGGCTGGATTCTGGGCAACAGGATCGACGGCACGCAAGCCGAGTTCGTGCGCACGCCCCATGCGGACCTGAGCCTTTATCACATCCCCCAAGGAGCCGACGAAGAGGCTCTGGTCATGCTTAGCGACATTCTTCCTACGGGATTTGAATGTGGGGTTCTGAATGGCAAGGTGTCGCCGGGGTCGGTGGTTGCGATTGTCGGCGCAGGGCCGGTCGGACTGGCGGCGCTGCTGACGGCGCAATTCTATTCGCCGGGACAGATCATCATGATCGATCTGGACGACAACAGACTGAAAATTGCCCGGACCTTTGGCGCAACCACCACGTTGAACAGCACCGATGGCACGACGATGGATGCGGTGATGAAGTTGACCGAGGGCCGGGGTGCGGATTGCGTGATCGAGGCGGTGGGGATCCCCGCCACGTTCGAGCTGTGTCAGACCCTGGTCGCTCCCGGTGGCATCGTCGCCAACATCGGCGTGCATGGCAAGAAGGTCGACCTGCATCTGGAAACCCTGTGGGACCGAAACATCGCCATCACCACCCGGCTGGTCGATACGGCAACCATCCCGATGCTGTTCAAGACCGTGGCGGCCGGGAAGATCGACCCGACAGTGCTGATCACTCATCATTTCGCCTTGGCGGACATCATGGAGGCATACGAAACCTTCGCCAATGCCGCCAAGACCAGGGCACTGAAAGTGATCATTTCTGCCTGACTGCGGCCAAGGGCGTGCAATCCGCAACAAGCGCGCTTTTTGTGGGCAAAGGGGTTGTCCTGGATCACGGAGGGTCCGTTGCGCGCAAGGGGCGGTGCACAGCGTTGAACCCTGAAGAGCCGTCCCTTTTCGCAAGAAAGCCAATCGTCAAAACTGCTTTCGATCAGTCCGCTTCGGCCAAACTCTGCCAAAGTGCAACTGGCCCTGCAGGTCGCGCGACGTCCTGGCAGCGACCACGGCATATTGGAAAGCATCTCAACATGGCTCAGATGAACGACGTTGCGGGCACTGCAGCGCTGGCGATTTGTGAATCGCTGCTTTTGGCCCTGAATGATCGCGACATTCTGCCGGAGGCAGAGATTATCGGCATTCTCAAGGATGCCGCCGCAGCGCATCACCATGCGCCGAAAGGCGAAGGCGGCACCACCGAACTTCACCGGGCCGTCGCCAGCCTGATCAACGGGATCCTGGCGGGCGGCAATTCGGTGCGCCGGCGGTAGGCTTTGGCAGGCTGCGGTCGGCAGGTCAAACGCGAAGCATTCCCACAAACCGCGTTCCGATTCGGGCCCGCAGGTCGATCGGTTCGGCCTCCAGCGCCCGAGCCAAGGCGTGCAGGTGGCGCCGCGTGTCATGCAACTGGTCGATCAGCCCGATCACCACCCCCAGGGCGTCGCCTTGCAGATCGAACTGGTCGGCCAGATCGCACAGCAATTCAAGGCGTGCCAGATCGGCGGCGCAAAATACCGGGCCATCGACGGACCAGGTGTGACGGATCAGATCGGCCTTCAGAAACGCCGCAAGCCGCGCCTTGGACAGGCCCGGAACCGTGGCGATCGTCGTTGTCCGCGTGAAACTGGCCGTCATTCCGCTGCATCCTTCATCATCGCCCGGCGCGGGTCATGAGCCCGGGTCTTGCGCCATTCCTGCAGAAACTCCGAAAGGGCTTCGTCGACCGCCGGCGGTGCCAGGATGCGCAATTCGATCAGGGCATCCCCCGCCTTGCCATCCGCCCGCCCGACGCCACGCCCGCGCAGACGCAGGGTGCGCCCGCTGCTGGCCCCTTTTGGAATGGTCACGTTGACCGGCCCGTCAATTGTGGGGGCCAAGACCTTTCCGCCCAGAACAGCCTCGTCAATGGTGATCGGCAGCGTCACCAGGATGTCGTCCTCGACCCGCCGGAACACCGGATGGACCTGCACCTGAACGGTCACCAGCGCATCGCCCGCGGGCCCGCCGTCAACCCCCGCGCCGCCTCGACCGCGCAGGCGCAGGGTCTGGCCATCCCGCATGCCCTTCGGGATCTGCACCTCAAGATCGCCGCCTTCGGGCAATGTGATGCGCTTCCTCGCCCCGCGCACGGCATCCAGAAACGCGACGGAAAGGGTAAAGCGCAGATCGGGGCCCGGCTGCGGAAAGCCCGTGTCATTGCCCCGGCCCCTGCGGCGCAGAAGATGGGCGAAGATATCAGACGGGTCGCCCAGATCGTCGAAGGATGAGCCCGGGCCAAAGCCGTGACCGGGCGCTTCGGCATGATCGCGGTAAAAGGTCCGGGGCGCGCGCTCGATGCCCGACGCGTCGATCTCGCCCGCATCGAAACGGGCGCGGGTGGCTGGGTCCTTCAACAGGTCATGCGCCACCGTCACGGTCTTGAACCGCGCCTCGGCCCCGGCATCATCGGGGTGCAGATCGGGGTGCGACTTGCGCACCAGTTTGCGGTAGGCCTTCTTGATGTCTGCGGCGGTGGCGGTCTTTGTCAGGCCAAGGGCGGCATAGGGGTCAGTCGCCATCGGTCCGATCCCTCCTTGTCAGCATTCGGATCACGGGGTGCAGAACCGGACCTGCCGGGCAGGCCTTTATGCTAGGCAATCCTGCGCTTCGGCACCTTGATCTGGATCAGCGTCGTGCAGGCTGATCTGCAGCAACGACAGATTGGCGAAAGTCGGGCCAGTTCGGTCCGGCAGCACAGGAAAGGGCCAGGATATGATGTACGGCTATGACATGGGCAGCGGTGCGCTTTGGATGTGGGTCATGCTTGCCTTGGCGGTGTTGGCCATTGCTGCCCTGGTCAAGTACCTGCGCAAATGACGGCGGTCCCGGAGGGTGCGGCGAGCCTGCCCGAACTAACGGCGGTTGACCCGGTTTGCGGCATGACGGTGACGCTGAAACCCGACACCCGGTCCGAAATCTACGGGCCGACCACCTATCATTTCTGTTCGGAAAAGTGCCAGACAAGGTTCAGGGAAGATCCGTGGTTCCATGCCAAGGGCAAGGCTGACACCAAAGGTCACGAGGTGGCGAGCGGCGGCCAGTACACCTGCCCGATGCATCCGCAGATCTTGCAGGACAAGCCCGGGAACTGCCCGATCTGCGGCATGACGCTGGAGCCGGTGGTGGCGTCAGACGCCCCTTCACCGGAACTGGCGGATTTTACCCGGCGCATGTGGATTTCCGCCGCCGTTGCCGTGCCGCTGGTGATGCTGACCATGGGCGGGCTGATCGGCCTGCCACTGCGCGACCAGATCGGGCATGAACTTGCGGGCTATCTGGAATTCGCCCTGGCCACGCCGATCGTCCTGTGGGCCGCATGGCCGTTTTTCCGGCGCGGCATGGCGTCGGTCAACAACCGCAGCCCCAACATGTGGACGCTGATTTCCATCGGGGTCGCCGCCGCCTATGGCTATTCCGTGGTGGCCACCTTCCTGCCGGGGGCATTTCCCGATGCTTACAGGACGGGGATGGGTGTGGGCACCTATTACGAGGCGGCGGTGGTCATCGTCGCGCTGGTCTTTGTGGGGCAGGTTCTGGAACTGCGGGCACGCGAACGCACAGGTGATGCGATCCGGGCCCTTTTGGACCTTGCGCCGAAGACCGCGCGGCGCATTCTGCCCGACGGCACCGAATATGATGCGCCCTTGGCCAATATCATGGCGGGTGACAGGTTGCGGGTACGGCCCGGCGATGCGGTGCCGGTGGACGGGGTCATCGTGGAGGGAGCGTCCTCGGTCGACGA